>JAFOED010000157.1 GCA_017380355.1 Ruminococcus sp.
AAATAAGCCAAAAATAAAAAACAAGCGTCGCAGTTTGAGGACATAAACGTATAGTGCCCCTTATGTGTACCGCTTTTTCTATAAAATTTCATATCTGCTCTTGAGATTTCAGCATAAACATTGACACTTGTAGGTTATTAAGGCTACAATATACACATCAACACTATGGAGAACGGCATGAATAAAATTATCGAAATAACAGATTTTAATGCACCTGAGCTCGACGTGTATGCACGACTAACCGAAGCTCAGTTACTCAACAAAGAATTCCCTGAAAAAGGTTTATTTATCGCAGAAAGCCCAAAGGTGATAGAGCGTGCTCTTGATGCAGGATACGAGCCTGTTTCATGTCTTATAGAGAAAAGGCATATTGATGGCGAAGGCAGAGATATTTTAAAAAGAATGAAAGACATTCCTGTTTTTTGTGCAGAGTTTGATATTCTTACTCAGCTTACAGGCTTTAAGCTAACGAGAGGTATGCTGTGTGCTATGAAGCGAAAGCCACTGTTAAAAGCAAATGAGCTGTGCAAAAACAAAAGCAGAATAGTAGTTCTCGATAAGGTTATGAATCCCACAAACGTTGGCGCAATAATCCGAAGTGCCGCAGCGCTTGGTATGGACGCAGTGTTACTCACAAAAGGTTGCTCCAACCCACTTTACAGACGCGCTGCAAGAGTCAGTATGGGTACAGTTTTCCAGATTGACTGGACCTTTTTGGAAAGTGATAATCTCGACGAAATCAAGGTTCTGGGGTATAAAACTGTAGCTATGGCTCTTAAAGATAATTCTCTTTCTATAAGCGATTCACGGCTAAAAAAAGAAGAAAAACTCGCTGTTGTTATGGGCACAGAAGGTGACGGACTTTCTGACACCACCATAAAAGAATGTGACTACACCGTAAAAATCCCGATGTATCACGGTGTTGATTCATTAAACGTAGCCGCCGCTTCCGCAGTAGCATTCTACGAGCTTTCCAATAAACAATACAACAACTAAAAAAACAAGCGTTGCAGTTTGGGCTATCCTTCTGCAACGCTTTTTAATGCTTTTATCTTTTAGGTTATGGTGAGATAATTGTGTTATTTCGGTATTTTTGATATAATATATAGTAAACTAACCAAAGGGAGGTTTGTATGGTTGAAGTTTTACTAACAGCAATCGGCGTAGGGACTGCTACGGTGTTCGGTTCTTTACTGGGATTTACTTTTAAAAACATTTCACATAAATTTTCTGATATTGTTCTTTCTTTTGCCGCAGGAGTTATGCTGTCAGCGTCAATTTTGGGGCTGATATTACCTTCACTAGAGTATGGTGGAAAATACGGTATTCTTATAACTATAACTGGTGTTTTTGTTGGTGCAATATGTCTTAATCTGATAGATAAACTTGTTCCGCATCTACACAGACTCACAGGAATAAATACAGAATATCAACCCGATTCGCAATCAAACAAAGTGTTGTTATTTGTTATCGCTATTGCTATTCACAATCTTCCTGAAGGTATTGCAGCAGGTGTGGGCTTCGGCTCGGGAGACATATCCAGAGCGCTTATTATAGCTGGCGGAATAGCTCTGCAAAACATTCCTGAGGGTATGGTTATAATAGCACCTATGCTGTCAGCAGGAATCAAACCGTGGAGAACTTTTTTGATTGCTTCTGTTACAGGTTTTGTAGAAGTTATCGGCACACTAATCGGATATTTTGCGGTCAGCATTTCTACCGCAATACTTCCGTTTGCTCTGAGTTTTGCGGGTGGCACAATGCTTTATATCATCAGCGACGAAATGATCCCTGAAACCCATGCTCATGGTAACGAAAGAGCTTCTACTTATGCCCTGCTTATTGGATTTTGTTTAATGCTTTTAACAGATACTATCTTCAGTTGAATAAAAAATAAGCGTTGCAGTTTGGGACACTCCCTGTTGCAACGCTTTTTGTTTTACTTTTTTATATATGTTTTTTGTTAAAAATCGGGATACTGAGCACGAGTGATAAAACCGAAATACCACCAGCGATTAAAAGAGCAGGTACATAGTAGCTTACCTCTTCAAGCGCGTAGATAAGAGAATTTACATTCATAAGGAGTGTAGGCATAAATCTGTCGATTTTTGGGAGCATACCTACTAAGTACGACGCAAAAACCACGCCACCTGTACCAGCTAACACAACGATATTAGTCTTAGCTATTACAGAGAAGAGTACGCAAAGACATAAAATCATCAAACCAAATGCCCACCAGCACACAGCGGAAAAAGTAAGATTTTCTGCAACTGAGTTATCCCAGATGATGTCATTCATCAGATATACTAAACCGTAATACATAAAAAACTCAGCAGTCCAGAGTGTAATCATCACAAAAGCTTTTGACAAAAGCACTGTGTGTCTTTTTAAGCCTTTTGTGAGAGCGAGCACGAGTGTGCCTTTCTGGTACTCTTTTGTGAAGATGTTGCTTTCTAAAAGTACAAAAACAATAAGTGCAATCGGCGCATTTTTAAAAAACTGCATCCACGAATCCATAGCGCTAACTTCACTCACGGTGATTTCCATTCCGCCCTGAGACATTGACTCGGAGAGCATCTCGATAATTACTGGGGTGAATTTTGCGACAAGTGGACTCATCACAGCTAAAAGAATGAACACACCTGTCAGAATAAAAATTTTAGCACAACGGAAATGCTCCATATATTCTTTTTTTGTAAAGTTTATAAATGACTTCATTTCTGTACAACCTCCATAAACATAGATTCAAGTGTCGGCTCTACCCTTTCGATTTTAAGTACAGGAAGCTTGTTAGTAGTGATAAAATGCATCACATCATAAAAATCGTGCTGATTTTCTTTGAACGTAAGCGTAGTGCGTCCTGTCAGCTGTAAGTGAGGGAAAGAAGATTTGAGAATTGCGACTTCTTTTTCTGTTTCGGTTTCAATAATGTACTCGTCAGTTCTGTAAGTCGATTTTATCTCACCGAGTTTACCCTGAATTACTACTCTACCTTCGTTTAAAAACGCAATATCGGTACAGATTCGCTCTACATCGGAAAGGATGTGAGTAGAAAAAAGAACTGTGGTTTCGTCTTTTACTGCTAAAAGTATATCCAGGATTTCTTTTCGACCGACCGGGTCGAGTGCGGACGTCGGTTCATCACAGATAAGAAGCTTAGGTTTATTAAGTAACGCCTGCGCAATACCTAAACGCTGTTTCATACCGCGTGAAAAGCCTTTTATGCGGTGCTTCTCATCTTTTAGTCCGACGAGTTCTAAAAGCTCTTCGCTTCTCTTTTTGGTTTCCTCTTTAGAAAGCCCGGTTATGTCGCCACAGAAACGCAGGTACTCAGACGCGTTCATAAAAGAATAGTACTCAGGAACGTCAGGAAGGTATCCTATATATCTATTAGTAGACGTCTGTCCAAAAACGACCTTTTTGCCTGCGACAGTAATCTCACCTTCGTCAGGCTTCATAAGTCCGAGCACGGTTTTCATGGTAGTTGTTTTTCCCGCACCGTTTTTTCCGATGAAGCCGAAAATACTTTTCTCAGGAACACAGAGGTCAAGTCCTTTAAGAACCTCTTTGTCTTTGAAATTCTTTTTTAAATTTTTAATTGTAAGCATATCCATAATGTATACTCCTTTTGGATTTTGGAGCAAGTCTGAAAATCGTGTTTTTGCTCCTTACAAACGCTAATTTACACTATTACGCAGCGTCACAAGCAATACCTTACGCAGGGGGATTTTTCAAAAAATCGCTTAAAATCCGCGTTTTTTACGATTTTGCTGTAAAAAGCATAAAACAAGCGTTGCAGAAAGGGTATCCCCAAACTGCAACGCTTTTTTATAGTAAATCGAACACTTTATTTTGAATATGGTCTCACGCGAAATGTCGCACCTACTGACTCACATATTTCACGACACTTCTCCTGATCTTCTTTCGATGTGACAGTATCAACGACGGTCATCATAACAGATGACACATACTGTGTACATTCCTTTGTGAATTTAAGCATAGCGTCGTAAGACTCTATACCGAACTTTGGTTTTACAACCTCGAGGTAATCCTCTTTATTAGTAGCATTCAGACTGATAGAAACCTCATCGATAATACCCTTTAAATCAGGGGCTGTGGATTTATTCCATATAAGGTCAGCAAGTCCGTTTGTATTGATGCGGATTCTGATGTTACTTTTTGACTTAATATACTTTGCAACCTCAAGTATGTCATAAAGGCGCTCGGTCGGCTCGCCGTAACCACAAAAAATAATTTCATCGTATATTGTCAGATCCCATGTATCTATACTATCGCAAACCTCTTGTACAGTAGGCTCTCTGTCAAGCCACAGCGAATCCGAATCAAAAACGTAGTCCTTATTCTGGCGCAAACAAAATGTGCACGCACAAGGACAGCGGTTAGTCATATTTACGTATATTCCTTTATTCGCAGCATATGTAATTGTCATCATCAAAGTTTACCCCCGTTAATTTTTGATTTCACCTTCATTTTATCGATAGCAATTCCTAAAACAATAAAAACAACAGAACTGGCTAGTGACTGTGTGATTGATGCAGGTATTCCCGCAAGTGGTGAAACGAAATTGCTGTATATCAGGGCTTCGTAAAGATAATATCCGCCAGCACACAAAACAGTAGCAGGAAAAAGAGCTAAAGAATTTCGGACGTTTATTACATTTTCTTTTTTACTCGTAAACAAAAAAACTGTCAGCGATTTGATAATAACAGAGCCAGGAGCCCATATAGCAAAACCGGTAAGACAATCCGCCAGAAAAGCACCGCCCGCACCAACAGCTATAGCGTACGGCCACGGTAATAAACATGCCACCAGATAAATCAATCCATCGCCAACATGGATATATCCGTTATTTGTCGGAATATGAAGATATGCCGTAACAACAAAAACCAAAGCGATGAAAACGCCTGATATACATAAATATTTTAATTTCTCATTTTTCATGTCTTATCACCTCGTTATTCTTAACATATTACTTCTTCTTACAAACTACTGACACGCTCATATAGTCGCCCTCTATATTAGCAAAAATATCTCCGCCCATTTTACGGCTTAACTGACGACAGATATATAGACCTAAGCCGTTACCTGACTTCGAACCGACGTTAGAACCTCTATAAAAGCTGTCAAAAATATGTACTACTTCACTTTCAGGCAGAGTACATCCGCTGTTTTTAACGGTTATAATCTTACAGTCTTCTTCATCGTCAAAGTGAATACTAATGGATTTTCCGTCGCCATATTTGATAGCGTTTTCCATAATATTCTGTAGCACTTCTACGAGTCTGTCAGCGTCACCTGCTAATATACACTCGCTGTATTTATCGATAGTAAATTCTGTATTTTCGAGCTTGTCCGAGTAGTATGCCTTTATGTTTTTTATAACCTCTGACATATAAAACTCGCTGTTTTTTACGTCGAAAACGATTATATCCTCGGTCTGGTTTCGCATAATTTCAGCTACGTAACCCTCGATTTCATCAGCCTTAGCGTTAATACTTCCATACACCTCGCGCTGCTTTTCCTCGTCTTTATATATTCCACTCTGGAGAGCTTTTGCGTACAGCTTGATTGCTGAAAGCGGAGTTTTTATGTCGTGGGACAGTGACAAAAGCATTGTTTTCTTCTCTTTTTTCAGCTCTAGCTCTGCTTGTTTTGCTTCCTCGAGCTTTTCTCTGAGCATATCAAGTCCCCATAAGAATTTTCCGAAATATCTGTTTTTATTCTCTTTGAGTGGAATTGTCAGATTTCCTTTTGCAAGCTCATAAGGGAGAGAAGTTATCTTATCAAAAGGTTTTACGATATTATGACGTATGTAAAAAAGAACAGCTAACACTAAAAGAGAAACCACCGCAAGTGATATATTAAGATACAGCATTTCGTGTGTTTTCTCTGAAGATTCAAAGTACTCTATGCGATACAGCTCTCCGTTAATTTCTCTGATGACGTAGTTATTATCAGAAATGAAGAAATCCTCTTCATCACCCTGTTTATAAATACCTGAAATGGTAGAATAGTTATCTTTGTCAGGGATTTCTCCTGAATTTTCTATCTCACGCGCTACACGGCTGATTTCAACATCATGAATATCCGCTTCTTCTTTTGAAAAAAGAGGAGTGATATTAACAACGGCGAATATCACGAGTATCACAGAAAGAGTAAGAGCTATAATTTTATTGTAGCTTCTCATTTTACTCCTCCCAGCGATAACCCTTGCCCCATACCGTCATAATGTGTACAGGATTTTTCGGGTCTGCTTCAATCTTTTCTCTGAGCCACTTTATGTGTACTGTAAGCGTCTGGGTTTCTGACTCGCTATCTATACCCCAGATTGAGTTAAAGAGTCTGTCTTTTGTAAGGGTCTGGCCCTTGTTTTCGATTAGCATCTTCAGAAGTTCAAACTCCTTTTGGGTCATATCCAAGGTCTTTTCACCTTTTGTTACAGTCTGGGTCACGAGATTAAGCGTAATATCGCCTTCTGTGAGCTTGTCTTCAGCAAATCTACGCTTAAAAATACCCTTGACTTTTGCAACTAAGATGTCAATATCATACGGCTTCTCGATATAGTCGTCAGCACCTAAAATAAGTCCGTTTAATTTATCTTCTTTGCTCACTCTTGCAGTAAGCATAATTATAGGAGTGTTACCATTACTGCGGATTTTTTCGCACACAGCAAAGCCGTCCATCCCCGGTAAATTTATATCAAGCAAGACAAGCCTTGCCCCGTATTTTTCATACAGGGACAAGGCTTTTTCTCCGTTTTCTGCAGTGCTTACTGTATAACCCTCAGCTCTTAAAAAGTCTGTGAGGAGTGTAAGCAGTTCTTTGTTGTCTTCAACGATAAGTATGTCGATCATATTATCACCCTTTGATTACACTATAAAGTTTATCACGCCAAATATTAAATGACAAATCAAAAATACAGTTCCTGCAATAATTGAAAATATATTTTTTCTGTCAACTGCATAAAGCAAAAGTGCAAGGCTTGGTGGGATGGTTAAATCTAAAATAATAAGTGGATTTACAACACCGCAATAGTACAATATCCACCCTAAATAATACATTATAAGGCATATTGCAGTTGCGATAATCATAGGTGAAAGTTTCAATTTTTCAGACTTTTTATTGATAAGCAGACACAGTGAAGCTATCATTACAACTTGGCTGATTGAGGCGATTATATCTGTTATAGGAGTAACAGACTCTGCTCTTAAAACATCGTTTGGAGCCTGAATGAATGACCACAAAATTGTTGGTATCATCATCAATGCAAATAATATCAAACCTCCAAAATCAAATCCGAATCTGTATTTTTTTAGCATATTATGTCTCCTTTTAGAAATAGTCTTATTAGAATCCCATTTCCATAAGCCAGTTATTGAGTGCACGCTCTCTGTCTCTGAGCGCCTTAGTTACATCAACATTATACTCTCCCTTGATATTACCGTCAACGATAAAGAGTACTCTACTGCATTTTGCGGCAACTTTTGCGTCGTGAGTAACGAGCATAATTGTTGTACCCTCTGAGTTTAACTTTGAAAGTTCTTCCATAACCTCGTCAGATGATGTACGGTTAAGAGCACCTGTAGGCTCATCGGCAAAAATAACACTTGGGTTATTTATCATACTTCTACAGATACACGCACGCTGTAACTGACCGCCTGATACTTCGTTAATATCGTTGTTAGCGATTTCTTCGATACCGAGCTTTTTCATAAGCTTTAAGCCACGTTCTGTAATCTGTGCACGGCTTTCGTCTGATTTTTTGGACTTTACAGCAGGAAGAATAATGTTGTCTAATACCGAGAGGTTTTTGAGCATATACATCTGCTGGAAGATAAAGCCCATATCGTCGAGTCGAAGCTGAGCAAGCTCGTTATCATTGAGCTTTTCAATATTCTTACCACAGAATTCAACTTCACCTGCGGTCATTCTGTCCATACCGGAAACGGCATAGAGAAGTGTTGACTTACCTGAGCCTGATGGGCCCATAACAGCGACCATCTCACCCTCTTCTACTTTGAAGTTTACATTCTTTAAAACGTTGTTCTGTCTTTTGTTTGTGATATATGTTTTACAAAGGTCTTTTACGTTAAGTACTGTATTCATAATTATTCTCCTTACTGTATATTACTCTATATTAGAAGCGTCTGATGACTTGATTGTGTTTGTGTAAATTGATGTGAAGAATGCTGCGATAATTGTAACCACTACTACAATAGCAGGATAAAGCAGGAAGATTTCAAATGGTACGATTTCGTAACCTACACCGCCTACAGCACCCATAACACCCATAACAGGGTCCATCGCAAGCTTTGTAAGTGGCATACATAAGATTGCTGCGATTGCTGATGCAATAAACGCTACTATTGCAAATCTTAAAGTATGGTGCCAGATAATAGATTTATTTGAGAAGCCGATTGCTTTCATTAAAGCGATTTCTGACTTTTCGGCTGAAATAAATGAGCGCTCCATCAATACTGCTATAAGCACTACAATAATGAGTGTAATTAAAAGCACAAGATTCTTTACTGATCTGATAGTATCAGCAGCACCTGTGCAGTCCTTTACAAAATCACTGCCATTGAAAACCTGCTTTGTATCAAAGATTTCTTTGAGCTGTTCGATTCTCTCTTCAACTTCAGTTTTGCTTAATTCATCATCAAAGTCAACCTGGAAGCCGAACAAGCTGGAAAGTTCAAGCTTTGATACATCAAAATCTTCGTGAAGTCTGCACACGCTACCAAGCTGGTTGAATGTCTGGAAAAGTGCTGTTACAATACAGTCTGTTTCTTTGCCGTCAACGAGTAAGGCTACTGTATCGCCAACACCCACCTCGAGCTTCTCTGCGATAAGATACGACAGAGCAATTTCGTTTTCATTTTCAGGCGCTACGCCTTCGCTATAAGTGTAATCACTAGCTTTTGTATCAGGACAATGCTGGAACATAACACCTGTTTTTTTACCGTCACAAATTACTGTTGTGTTGTACATAGCTTCAACGTGAACTGTACCAGGCATATCGTTTTCTTTAAGTTTTTCTTCAACATCGCTGACAATATTCGCAATAGCCTGCTGTGAATCGACCTCTGGGTTCACTGCTCTTCTAGTTTCATCAGAAAGTGTGATATAAGCGTCGCTTTCTGTACAACCCAGCAGGAATAAAAGCTTGTCGCTGTTTAATGTGTTTGCTGTGTTTGCGAGAATCATAATCAGAAGCATGAGCATCGCAAAAATAACTGTAACGATGGAATATTTTTTCTTAGAACTTGTGATGTCGTTTACTGCAAGGAATGCATTTGAACCTAATTTACTTTTGCTCAGTTTCATAAGGCTTTTCTTTTTAAAACGCTCACCGGTCTGACCGTTTCTTACTGCATCAATAGCAGAAAGTTTCTTTATTTTTCTTGTGCTACTCCAGCTGAAAAGAAGAGTAATCACAATTACTGCTACGCTACAAAGTGCTGCTACAAAAATTGAGTTTTCGCTTTCGATGTACATTGATGCGCTTACAGATTTGAGCATCAAATCAGAAAACGGCATACTTGCAACAAAGCCTATTAAAGAACCGACCAGAGTAATCGCGAAATACTTTGCAAGATAAAGTGCTCTTATTGAGCTGTTTTTCATACCGATAGCTTTCATAACACCGATTTCTCTGAATTCTTCCGAAATCGTGAAGCCGATTGTATACTTAAGAACTACAAAAGAAATGATAATCAGGAATATGCCTACGATAAGAAGTAATGCCGCTACAATCATCGACATAATGTAAGTAGTTCTGATCAAGCTGTCGTCTCCCGGAAATAAAATTCCCTTCTGGTCAGAAATAACAGCTTCAACAGTAGCAACATCAGTAGTGTCTATATAGTAAACACCGCCTTTGTAGTACTTAGCATCTTCGTCGCTGCACAGGTACTCATAGTCCTCTTCATTCATAACAACTCGTGGGTTACCCATAAAGTCAGAACCAAGAAGAGCATCTTTCATTCTGCCTAAATATTCAAACTCTCTTTCTTTTTCGCCAATTATAAGAGTAAATTTGTCGCCAATCTCGAGATTGTTATCTTTTCCGAATGGGCCCGAAACATATGCTGTACCAGGTTTTACTTCTGTAATGAGCTCATTATCAGGCGAATAATAGTTAAGCTCTGTGTTTTCAACCGACATAAAGAGCGCTGCTTTGCTTAAGTCGTTAAGACGCTTGCCGTTGACTTCAATGTTTTTACCTGTTGTAACCAGAATTTCTTCTCTGCGGTAATCTGTCACGCAGTCTGCCTCATCAAGAGATTCCTTAATCTCTTTACCGTCATTGTCAAGTGCTAAGACATAGTAGTCAGCCATGTCTGCCTTCTCAAAGAATGAATCAAGACCGCTTGTAACTGCTAAGATGTTGTTCACGCTGCTTGCCATAAACATAGCAGATAGAATAACAAATATCAGCAGAATTACATTCATTGTTTTCTTTCTTTTCAAATCTCTTTTAAGAATGTTAAGATACATTGTGTGACTCCTTTTCTGTATTTATTTCTTTCAACGGTCACATTATATATGAGCAATTATTAAATAATCCTTAAATAATTTAATAAATTAAAATTATCACCCGTAACTTTTTTATTATAACTCTTTTGCGATGTTGTCGCAATTAAAATATAAGAAAAAAGCACCCGCAATACTCAGCAAAAGTATCAACGGGTGCTTTATTTGTACACTTCTA
>JAFOED010000158.1 GCA_017380355.1 Ruminococcus sp.
GAACAGCATAAAAGAGTAGTCGCGGTGACAAAAAACACCGCGACATATACAAAAACATTTTTAATAACAATCATATTTCATCTCTTCACCTTTCACATTCTTTGTGAAAATATATGTGTGAAGAAAAAGAAATATTACTTTCTCAGTAGTAAGGATGCACCACTACAAAATACGAAAGTACGAACATCGACACAAGCATTATAGACATCAGCGTAGCCGGCAACACTTTCTTATATCCGTGGTTACCGATTTTCAACAGATTATTAAGCCTATATGCGTGAAGTTTATTTGCATCCTTCCTCGCAAAAGCCGAGAAAACCGACGCAGCTTTCAGCGACCCTTTCGACTTTTTTGCTCTTATCGCGCAGTCATTAACCGCTTTCGCGTAGTCGAGACGCGACATAGAGTCGAGCTTTGCGTACACGTTGTTGTCGCACTTAAGCTCCAGTATAAAATCAATGTCCGCTTTAAGCAGAAGCGACAACGGATTCCACCAGAACATACAGCAGTAAATGTGAATAAGCGCTTTAAGCCACAAGTCATTATTCAGAAGGTGAGTACACTCGTGCTTAAGAATCAGCTCGAGCTCTTTATCACTGTAATCACAATTTGGCAGAAGTACAACATTATGCAAAAGACCAGTAACGATAGGAAACGTAACCTTATCGGTCTTAATCAGACTCACCTTATGGTCAACAAAGAACGTCTCTTTCGCAACTTTCCTCAGTATCTCCCGTTCCCTTCTGGTCGAAAAATCCTGAAGCTTTCTGATACCACGCTGAAACTTCGTGTGCTTTACATAAAAACAGACAAGATTTATCATCGCAACTAAAACCATTGCACTCGCTAAAATATAAAGCGCTGGAAACGGCAAAGGCGCAGTCACAGGTGAGCGATTCTCGAGAAAATCCATCACAGATGCTAATACATACGGGTCGTAAATGACTGCACACACCGATGTAAACTCAACGGGCATCAGCGTTCGCACAAGCGACAGGACATAAAGCAACACCATCATATACACACCGAAAGCGTTACAGAAAAATTTAGTTTTCTTTAAAAAATAGATGACGATAATCATCAAACTACTTGTGATTACCGCCATCAGGAATGAGTAAAAGGTAAATTGCATTTTAAATTTCTCCGGATAACTCCTGCTTTCTGGCGTCGATAATAGCACTGAACTGGTCAAGCACCTCAATATCCGCCTCGTTATTTACGAAAGCAGCAAACAGCGGTGGCATTTTATCGCTTGTCCACACGTTCTCATTCATAAGAGTTTTCACTATGTACTCGTCTTTAGTCATAGCAGGACCGAATTTACGCGCGTAGTTCTTGCACACAAGCTCGACACCACCGACTTTAATCATACCTTTGTCAAGAAGTGAACGAATCATAATGTGTACATAACTGTCTTTCCATGTTTTATTATCACATCTTTCGATGATCTCAAAACATGTGAGTGGTTCATCAATACCCCACAACAGTTCCATAATCTGTTTTTCACTTTTAGTAAGCACAAAAACTCTCCCCTTTCACGTCAAAAAGCACTTAAAAATGTATCTTTATCCCATACAAATCTGTACTTCTACAACTTCATTATACATAGCGCATAACACGTTGTCAAATCAATAAATTTATTAACGAAATAGCTTTTTTATTTATTATAAACCACTCGTAAAACCGCTTGTTTACTTACTTCACGCGAAGTATCTGATAAAGTATAGTATGAGCATATGAAGCGGGTAAAAAGCGTAAAATCCGTACTGTAAAATCCTGCCTGTTTTTGCTTTTTTGCCGTTGTAAAACCATATCGGTATAAGCGATAAAACCGCAAAGCCCTGGACAGGAATTTCGACGTGGTGCGAGAACACAGAAAACATAAAAACCTGACCCTCAAACAACACAATGTTTATGAGTACCATAGCGACAAGCTGTGCCAGAAACGCAAACGGAAAATCCCTCAGCACATAGAATATAACAACCATCAGCACTCCGTAAAAACCGTAGTCAGGGAACGTGATAACTGATAGTAAAGCTATAAGTAAAAGCAGAAGCGATGACAAGAAAATATTCTTAAAAGTCCTCTTGCTCTTCATTTTTGCGATAAGCGAAATCGCACACAAGCCGAGAAGCAGCGTGAACATTACGTTCTGATGAAACGGGTTAAACACCCGACTTGAGTAAAAAAGGTTAAACGGAATCTCCGAGATAACAGCAAACAAAAGTAATCTCAGCATATACTTTCTGACGTTTTTAGTGTGCAGAAATCCTTCGGCAATCAAAAAAGCGAAAATCGGAAATGCCACACGACCAATATATGTAAGATAATCAGGAAGTGTCATCACCGTAGCCCACACGTGGTCACACAGCATAAATAACACAGCCAGAAGTTTCAGTATATCCGAGCTTATAAACCTCAACTTTGTTTTCTCAAACGGACTGTTACACGGAAGTTTTTCTCTCATCACATTATCCCCTAATCAAGTCAACTATATATCAAATCACAAAAATCAAGGCAAGCGGTTTCCAGCAACTCTATAAATCTCGTACCACTCTTCGCGAGTGATTTCAATATCGCTTGCTTTAATACATTGTAAAAGTCTGTCTTTGTTTGTAGTACCCGTAACAGGTTGCATTAGTGCCGGATGACGCAGAATCCACGCAAAAGCAATAGTAGTTTTTGTAACAGCGTATTTGTCAGCAATTCGCTGTAGCGTGTCGTTTAGTTCAGGAAATTTCTCGTTATCGATAAAACATCCCTCGAAAAATCCGTACTGAAGCGGTGACCACGGCTGTACAGTTATCTTCTTTAGTCTGCAGTAATCGAGCACTGAGCCATCGCGCACAACACTTTGCTCGTTATACATATTAACGTTTATGCCCTGTGAAATCATCGGTGTGTGCATAATCGAAAACTGTAGCTGATTAGCGCACAACGGCATATCCACAGCTTCCTGCAGAAGCTCTATCTGATACGGATTCATATTGGATACACCGAAATGGCGCACCTTACCGCTTTCTTTAAGATGTGAAAACGCACGAGCGACCTCGTATTCTTCCATTAACGCATCAGGGCGATGTAATAAAAGCACGTCGATGAACTCTGTGTTAAGGCGCTTAAGACTAGAGTCAACCGAATTTACGATATGCTCGTACGAGAAGTCATACATTCCATCAACGATACCACACTTAGTCTGGATAATGATATTCTCTCGCATAGACGGAGTAAGAATTTTTCCGAAAACCTCTTCACTTTTACCACCGCCGTAAATATCCGCGTGGTCAAAGAAGTTCGCGCCACTTGAAAGCGCCGTATCCACAAACTGCGACACCTCATATTCAGTCATATTACTTATTCTCATACACCCAACCGCAACATTCGGCACTAAAAGCTTGCTTTTTCCAAGTTCAATGTACTTCATACTATCACCCTTTCAAATTCAGTATATCACACTTTCATAAATATACAAATATAATATAAAACAAAAATCCCCACCCGTTACCGAGTGGGGAAATTTTATTTTTAAGCTATGTTAATTCAGTTTCGAGCCAATGGCTTGAGATTACATCTCAGCGATAGCAGCCTGAGGTGCTATTAGCAAAAGAGGGAAACTCATCTCTTTTTATAAACAACAAGTTCTGGGTTTTCACCGTTTTCTTCATAAGTGCAAACAAGGATAAATTCCATATTCGCCACAATTCCGAAACAACGGTCACCGCCAAACGCACATTCTAACTGACTGCCGAGGTAAGTGGCATTATCCTGGAGGAATTTCACCATTTGTCCGTTCGGCAAACGGTATTCCAAATTGACAAAACTGCCTGGCAAGACACTCAGGTTTTCAACTTTCGGTAAACCTTCAATATGAAGCAAGGAGTTTAATTCGTGGATAACCTGCTGCTTGAATTCCTCAAACTTATCCTTGTCGCCGAGTTCTTTGTATTTCTCAAAAAAGTCAAGAGTGTATTCGCCGTCAACATAGCACCATCCGCAATAGTTTTCGTTAAGTGCGCCGTCTTTTTCGTGGCTGATATTACTGTCATCAATAGGCATTCCGCAACACGCGCATAC
>JAFOED010000159.1 GCA_017380355.1 Ruminococcus sp.
GTATACGCAATGTTGTGATGAGTTTAGCTATTGAGCAAGTAAGTGACAGACTGGAGCTTTTTCAGAAGAGAGCATCACACACAGACTTGTCACAGCTTATGCTTAATTCTATAAAAGAATATAAAAAGTGTTCCATTACCAGTGAAATGCTTTTCGAAACCTCAAAAAAGGTGTCGGATGAAACTCTTTCTAAAAAGCTGTACGAGACAGCTCTGCTTTTTGATGCGTACAACGCTATTATTGAAAAAAGCTATATCGACCCTCTCGATTCTCTAACTCATATTACTGATGTTTTGTCAGTAAACCCTATTTTTGAGGGATATACTATCGCTGTTGACTCGTACTACGGCTTTACGTCGCAGGAATACGACTTGCTATCTCTTTTAATGAAACAAAGCAAGGATATTTACTTTGCTCTTTGTACGGATAATCTCGATGGTAGTAACGGCGATTTGTTCTTTGTATGTGATAGAACAAAAAAGCGTTTAGTAAATATAGCTCGTGATAATTGCGTAAAAATCGCCCCACCGATTACTCTTACTGAAAATAAGAGATTTGAGAGTGTTGCTCTTTCATTTGTTGAACAGAATGTTTTCAGACTACAGAAAGAACGAGAAGATTTAACAGATAGTAGTGTCACTCTTTATGAAGCAAAGAGTGTTTATGACGAAGCACAGTTTGTCGCTCGTAATATAAAAAAGCTCGTTGTTAAAGAGGGTTACGAGTACAACGATATCGCAGTAATTACACGACAGAGTGATAAGTATCTTGGCGTTATCGATACCGTTTTTGAAAAATACGGTATAAACTACTTTATGGATAAGCCTCAGGATATCGACACAAAATCGCTCATTAAGTTTGTGATGTTTTGCTTTGACGTTATAACCTCAGGTTTTGATAAAGAAGATGTTCTTGCGTTACTGAAAACAGGTCTTACTGATATCGGTACTGAAGATATCGCTGATTTTGAAAACTACCTGTACATCTGGGATTTAAGCGGTAAAGCACTCTTTGATGAGTTTAAGCTCAACCCTCGTGGATTTTCTGATGAGTTTAAAGAAAGTGATATAAAGCTGTTATCAAAGCTTGAAAACACCAGAAAAACAATCATAGATAACTTAAAAGATTTTTATTTCAGCACAAAAGATACAACAGCGCTCGAGATTTCAAAAGCGCTGATGAAATTGATTTATAAACTTCATATTAAAGAAAATTTGAATCTGTTGTGCGATAAGCTTGAGAAAAACAACGAAATCGCACTTTCTGAAGAACAGGTCAGACTGTACAATATCTTTGTTTCAGTTTTGGATAAAATGGTCAGCGTTATCGGTGACTATAATATTTCTGCAAAGCGTTTTTCTGAACTTTTACATATCAGTTTTGTGAATACAGACATTTCTTTTATTCCGCATAGCTTAGACGAAGTAGCGGTTGCGTGCGCTGATCGCTCACTTTTAAGTAATAAAAAAGCTGTCTTTGTAATCGGTGCTATCGATGGTGAATTTCCACATACTCCTGTTGAGTCAGGTGTGTATTCCGATCTCGAGCGTAGTGTGCTCTTACAGCATGGTATCGAGCTTTCTGATTCAGTCGAACAACTTGTTCCGACAGAAAAATATTTAGCCTACAAAGCTTTAACTAGTGCCTCGTGTAACCTTTTTATATCGTTTTACGACTTTTCTCTTGACGGAGAAAAAAGAACAGCATCAGTAATAGTTGATGAGCTCACTCAGATTTTTAGTAATCTGTTTATAAGCACAAGCGTAGATATGACTATTTCTGACCATTTGTGGAGTGAGAAAGCTGCTTTTGAGTATTTAGTTTCTCACTTTAACGATAAGACTTCACAGACAAAGGCTCTGTACGATTATTTTAGTGTAAAAGACGAGTATAAAGATATCGTTAATTCTATCGAAACAGCGCTTCTAAGAGAACCGAAAATGATTAAAGATAAAGAGTTATCGAAAAAACTTTTCGGTACTGATATGAAGCTGTCAGCCTCACAGGTTGATAAATTCAAGCTCTGTAAATTCGAATATTTTTGTACATACGGACTCAGAATCAGAGAACTTCGACAAGCGAAAATCGATAGTCTTGAGTACGGCACGATGATGCACTATTTCCTCGAGAAGTTCCTGAAAAATCATAAAGATGACGATTTTTCTCTTATTACCGAACAGCAGGTGAATAGTGAACTCGAAGTGCTTTTAGATGAGTATCTCGAGCTTCATTTAGGTGGTAAAGAGAGCAAGTCAAGTCGCTTTATGTATCTTTACAAGCGAATGAAGCGTACCGCTGTAAGTATAGTTTATCGTGTTGTAAAAGAGTTTTCTCAGAGTAAGTTCAGACCTGTCGATTTTGAACTTGGAATAGGTGAGGATATCGACTACTACACATTAAAAATAAACGATGAATTATCTGTGAAAATCCGAGGTAGTATCGATAGAGTCGATATTATGGATTTAAACGGAACAAAGTACCTGCGAGTAGTCGACTATAAAACAGGCAAAAAGCAGTATAGACTCTCAGACGTACTTTACGGAATTAATTTGCAGATGCTCATATATCTTGCTGCTCTTAATCGTAACAGCTCTTCCTATTACGGAGCACAGATTACTCCTGCGGGTGTTCTGTATATGCCGGCTATTGCTCCTGTTATTAATGTTACCGAAAGCGACAAGCTTTCAACTGCAACTTCAAAAGCAAAAAGCAAGTGTAAAATGCAGGGTATAATTTTAGAAGAGATGGACGTCGTAAAGGGAATGGAAGAGGAGTTAACTGGTGAATTTCTCCCTGTTAGTCTTAAGGGTGATATTCTGGTCGGTAATCTCGATTCACTTGCGACACTTGAACAGTTCGGTGCACTGTTCTCACACGTTGACTCAATTGTTTCTGAAATGGCGCTAACGCTTTGCGACGGTGATGTTTCTGCTGTTCCAGCGAAAGGTGAGTATGACCCATGCAAATACTGTTCATATAAGAGTGTATGCGGTTATAAAGATGGAGACAAATGTAACAATATTGATAAACACGATAAAGATGCAGTATATAACATTCTTTTAGGAGAGGAGGAGCAAAATGGCGAGAAATTGGACTAAAAGTCAGAAACAGGCGATAGACGCAAAAGGTGGCTCGATTATCGTTTCTGCGGCTGCCGGTTCGGGTAAAACTGCAGTTTTAGTCGAGCGTGTAATTAAGCGTATAATAGACCCTGAAAATCCTGTTGATGCTGATAGAATCTTAGTAGTTACATACACACGTGCAGCTGCTGCAGAGCTTAAAGAACGACTAACTAAGAAGATTTCAGAACTTGTGAAAAACGATCCTTTTAATAAGAATTTGCTTCGACAGCAGTCACTTCTTAATAAAGCTCATATTTCGACTATCCACGGATTTTGCTCTTCTATCGTTAAAGAATATTTCTACGTTTTAGATATTGACCGTAACTTCAGAATAGGTGAAGACGGCGAGATGATGCTTATTAAAAAGGACGCTCTACGTCTTACACTCGACTCTATGTATGCGGATAAAGAGCCTGATTTTTTCCGTTTGGTCGAA
>JAFOED010000160.1 GCA_017380355.1 Ruminococcus sp.
ATAGTTTTGCCATATTATACACAAGCTCAACGTTATCGCACTCAGAGTCTCCTGTGTGAGTGACAACAGGCAGAGAATACTTGCTGGCTAGTTCGATATAGCTTCTGATTTGTTCGCTGTCAAAACGGAGCTTAGAGTGGTATGGGTGGAATTTAATAGCGACTATGATATCGAGATTTTCTTTTAAAAGCGGTTCTATAGTGCTAACGTCTTCGTACGGATTAACCCACAAAGCGATTGAAATTCTTCCCTCGTTTTTGCGTGCAAAGTTAATCGCTTTAAGATTGGTTTTTACGTGGTTTTTACACAAAAGTTTAGGGATACGACGCTGTTTGTGGTCGTGGGTAACACACTCGGTATTTGATACGATACAGTGGTCGATATCGTATTTATCAATCATATACATAATGTCAGACTCTTTCATATTAAAGCCTAAAGATATGCCGATGTGGGTGTGTGTATCGATAATCATAGCGTCCTCCTAAAAGTTCTACATATAATATACTGCTGTTTTGCGTGGTGGTCAATAGAAAAAACCGACTAAAGACGGCTTTAGTCGGTTTTTGTAGTTTTAAGTATTAGAGCTCTTCAAAACGTCCAACAAGGAAGAGTTGGATGCGTGAAGCATCAACTACAGTGATGTCGTCGTCTAAGTCAACATCAGCAGCTTTTGCGCCTGTGTCGGATAAAGTCTTCTTGCCTACTAAATAGAGCTGAATTAATGAAGCGTCGACTACGGTAACTTCGCCATCGTCGTCAGCATCGCCTTTGAGTACTGGAATCTCACTTGGAGTGTAGTCTTTAAAGTACTGTGATGACATCCACGCTACACGTGAGTTTGTCCAGTCGATCATATACTGATATTCAGCGTCAAAAACGTATTCATCATAGAATGTATAATTACTGTCCTGACTGTAGTCAACACCGATTACCTGACCGAACTTGTTATATGTATAGGTTGCGTGACACTGCTTGAGCATTGTGTGGTCAGCAATCCACTGTGGCTCCTGAATAATATCCCAACGGATGAAGTTCATATCTGCACTCTTTTTCAGATAGTTTTTGTAAACATCTGCTGAGTAAAGCTCTGTGTTATCTAAACCTGTACCGTTTAATTTGTTCTCGATAGCAGGAACAAACTGTTCAAACCAAACAGTTGGAATCATTTCGTTTAATGCGTCACATTTAGCGACAGATTCTTTTAAGAAGTTAGGACCACGGTAGCCGTTTTTGTGTTTAGCAAACCAGCCTGTAGGTTCTTCGTAGTCGTTGATTTTAAGATTTTTGAGGTCGCCTTCAACACCCTGAGCGTTACCTAAAGAGTTATCATAGTCCCAGACAGGAGAAGCATAGAACTTGTAATGACCTGTACTATCCGGCTTGTATACGAAGAAGAAAGAACCTGCACCAGCATCCCAGTTTTTGCCTAGCTCGTTGATGAGGTAAACCTGTGCGAGAGATTCGATATCAATATAGTCATTAACGTTAGTAGCATTTTCTGTTACCTTTTTGTACATAAGGTCGTACTTAGCTTTGATGAAACGCTGAACCTTAGAGTAGCCATCATCACCTTCTTCAAGCTCAGGAGCTTTCATTGTGAGATTGTTGCCGTTGCCTGCTCTGACAGTAAAGTCGTCATCGTCAGGACCAGCGTCGATTTCACAAACAAACTCGAAATATGATTGTGAGCCATCTAAATAGTTTAAGTAGTCTTCGTCATCAATATCAGGCATAAGGGTGTTTTTGCCGACGTCTACTTTTTCACACATCTGGTAGTTACCGAGGTATTCACCGTTTACGTAAAATTCAACGAAACGAGAGTCAGAAGCGTATGGTACGCTGATTTCATCAGCAAGGTCGTATAATAAGCGGTTACGGTTAAGAGAAGCGTCCTGGAAGTTAGAAATGAGGGAGAATTTCTTACATTTCTGCATTGTGCCAACCTCTACTGCGTCATCGTATGTTACGTTGAAGCCTTTTTTGTCAGCATCCCAGGAAGTGTTGCCTCTGCCTTTGATTTTCTTAACGCCTGTTGTGTCGATGTTACCCTTATCATCTAACACAGCACCTGTAGCCTTAGCGTCGTTTGATTTATCATCGGTGAGGTAATCCCACAGATTCATACCTTCAAAATCAGCAGTGTTGTTAACAAACAAAGCGCCCTCTGCACTTGAGCGCATAATAACTGCTGTGTAGTTTTTATTTCCTACTGTAATTGTGAAGTCTTTATTTTCTTCGTAAGGAACCTTTGCGCTGGTTCCAGAAGCGATTTTAATGTTATTTACTGTAGCAGCGCTTGAAAAAGCGTTGTAAATTTCGATTTCTTCTGCGTTTGTAGCGGCAGGCATAAAGAAGTACATTTTTGAGTCTTTTTCATACCACTTAACCCATGCTTCTGTGTCCTCTCCGTCGTATGCGTGTGCGTACAGGTCAGCTGTAACCGCAACAGTAACAGAGGAAGAAGCGACTGCTTCTTCTGCACAACCTGTAATTATGGTCAGCGAAAACGCTGAAAGCACCATAACAATACAGAGCATAATACTTACTAATTTTTTCATTTTATCAATCCTCTCAAATTCATCCCCACCAAGTGGCAGGGATGAATCTTATATTAGTATTTTAAAATTCTTCAATTATTTTAGCGATAAAGCGCTGGATGACAGTAGCGTCTACAACGTTTACTGCGTTGTTGTGGTCAACGTCTGCATTTGTTTTTTGCTGGTCATTCATTGTAATAATCAGAGCAACAGCCTGCTGGATAACAGTAGCATCCATTACGGAAATCTCACCGTCTAAGTTAGTGTCACCGAGCTTATATGTTACTTCTTTCTTTGTACCGCTGATAAGGATGTTGTTAAGTGCTAGCTCGCCACCTGTAGGGTCAACGTCAGTAGTGCTACCACTTACTGTCACGTTAGATACAGGGACTAAGCGTAAGATGACTGTCTCTTTGTCGTCGATTTCGCTTGTGAGTGCTGTGTTTTCGAAATAAGGAGTCATAAGCTTACGCTTGCTCATCTCGATAGTAGCAGAAACGTTTTCCATATCTGTGAAAGTTTCGCCGTCGAAGCTGTACTGCATCTTCCATGAAGCAGGACATTTCTTTGAACCTGCCATATATGCAGTAAACTCGATGTTCTCGTAACCCTTTGTGGAGATTTCAAACTGAACATATGGAGTTCCCCAGAGGTTGTTTTTGCCTGCTGGCATAATCGGAACGATGTTGACACCATTTGTGCCGTATTCAGCGATTGACCACTCGAGTGAACGAGGGTTAACACCGTCTATTGTGCCTCTTAATGTACCATTTCCTGTTGTAGCCTTATAGCCGTCTTCCTTTGTGCCGTACTCGTCGAGCTTTTCTTCAGCTACTTTATCTGTAGGGTTAAACTGCCAAGCAGCGATAGCGTTTGTTAAGTCGAGTTCAGGCTCTTCGTCAGGAAGTGGTGGCTCAGTAGGTGGTTCTGTTTCCGGTTCGGTAGGTGGTTCTGTTGGTTTGATTTCAGATGGTGTATACTCATCAAAATATTCATTTGACAGCCAAGCTGCACGTGAGTTTGCCCAGTCAAGCATAAACTTGAACTCGTCAGTGAAGCTGTATTTTGTGTATTTTGTGTCTGTTGAATTCTGTTTGTAGTTAACACCTGTTACCTGACCGTGCTCGTTATATGTGTAAGTAGCGGTGGACTGTCTTAAAGATGTGTGGTTTGCAATCCAGCCAGAGTCTGTGACCATATCCCAACGCTTGTAGTTCATGTCAGCACTTTTTACGAGGTAGCTTAAATAAACGTCAGCAGAGTAGAGCTCTGTGTTGTCTAAACCTGTACCGTTCAACTTGTTTTCAATAGCAGGAACGAACTGCTCAAACCATACGGTAGGAACCATTTCGTTTAACGCGTCACAGTTTTTGATTGAGTCCGTGAGGAAGTTTGGTCCGCTGTAACCGTTCTTAAGACTTGAGAACCAGCCTGTAGGCTGTTTGTAGTCTTTGATACCGAGTGAATTCAAGTCACTTGAAACGCCGTTTGCATTGCCTAAAGAGTTGTCGTAGTCCCATACCGGTGAAGCAAAGAACTTGTAGTGGCCTGTACTATCCGGCTTGTATACAAAGTAGAAAGAACCTGCACCAGAGTCCCAGTTCTTACCGAATTCGTTGATAAGGTAAACCTGAGCGAGGGATTCGATGTCAATGTAGTCGTCTACATCACTTGCGTTTGAAGTGATTTTGTTCCACATTGTGTCGTACTTGCCCTTGATGTAGTTTTTAACTGCGTTGTAGTCAGGGTCGCCTGTAGTAAGTTCAGGAGACTTCATTGTAACCTTGTTACGGTTGCCCATTGTAATTGAAAAATCGTCAGCAGATGGAGCGTTGTCGATTTCACAAACGAATGAGAAGTCGCTCTGTGAACCATCAACGAAGTTCAGGTAATCTTCTTCGTCAACTTCAGGGATGAGAGTGTTTTTACCTACGTCTACCTTTTCACATACCATATAGTTACCAATGTAAGAACCATTGATGTAAACTTCAGTAAATCGTGAGTCAGAAGCGTATGGTACACCTATTTCATCAGCAAGGTCATAAAGTATTCTGTTACGAGCAAGAGCAGGATCCTGGAAGTTTGAAATGATAGAGAATTTTTTGCACTTTTGCATACCATCAAGAGAGATAGCAGAATCGAAGTTTAAGTTAAATCCCTTCTTGTCGGCATGCCACGATGTGTTTCCTCTGCCCTTGATTTTCTTGATACCTGTTGGATCGAGATTGCCCTCATCGTCTAATGTTGCACAAGTAGCTGAGGTGTAGTTTTCTTTGTCAGCTGTGAGATAACCCCACAGGTCTTCACCGTTGAAATCTGATGGATTATTGATAAACATTGCAGCCTCTGCAGATGAACGCATAAAGATAGCTGTGTATGTTTTGCTGTTACCTTTAACAGTATAGCTCTTACCTTCAGTATAGTTTACTGTGCCTACAGCACCAGGAGCGATAGTAACATCACCGAAAACCATATCTGTTGAGTATGCGTTGTAAATCTGCGCTTGAGAGCTGTTAGCGGATGTAGGCATAAAGAAGTAATGAGTGCCACTTACATCATACCATTTTACCCAAGCGTCAGCGTCACTAGAGTCGTCTGTTGCGTGAGCAAAAAGACCGGTAACACCGTTACCTGTAGCAGCATTAACCTTTGGTGTTCCGATAGTTACTGTAGCTGTATCAGTACCGATACCGAGCACTTTACCTGAGTTATCAGTAGCGGTTACGGTAGCACTGATGCTTACCAAGCCATTTTTCTCAGCTGTGAATGTGTAAGTTTTTGTTGTGCTTACTACTTCGCCGTTTGCTTTGATTTCGTATGCGTAGTTAACGCCATCTTTTTCAGCAAGTTCGACAGTTGCTGTGAATGTGTCACCAATATCACCCTTATTAGATGAAAGCGTGAGTGTAGGGTTAACGGTTAAATCGTAGTAAGAAAGCTTTTCGCCTTTATCGTCCCATGTTGTACCGCCATCAATAGTAACCATATTGTAGCCTGCAGCAAAATCTTCGGCTGTGAGTAAGATAGAGCAGTTCCAAAGCTTTATGTCATTACCACGCCAGAAACGCATAGCTGTTTTACCAGCGTCAGCGGCTGTGACTGTGTAGGAGTACACTCCGCTTTCTGCGTCGTATTCCACACCTGTGCGTGGGTCATACTTAGACTTATCAGCGTCAGCGATGATAACGGATACTCCTCCGTTGTCAGCACGTGAGTACTGAGTAAAGTTAACGTACATAATAGGGTTTGAAGCAGTCCATTCTTCAGGGGAGACAATCTTCATGTAGAGAGTGTCGCCCTCTTTGAAAGAGACAGTTTCTGCAGATGACGGTAAAATCGCGAAAGCGCTGAGTACCATCATCAGAACCAGAAGCAAGGACATAAATTTCTTCATAAAATCCACCTCATTGTAGTGATATTTTTATAAAACGGATGAGCAAAAAACTGCATAGTAATCAGCTTTTTAAACATCTATGCTTATACAATATAAGTATACATTAAAGGTGGGGGTCAATTCCATAAACATAATACACAAGTTTTTTGTATACTTTTTGTAGAAGTAAACAAATGATAGTAATTTTTTAAATTTTACTACGCATTTTTTGCATCTTACACATCGTTTTTTACCACTAACAGGATTTTGTAAGACAAATTCGAATTGTTTTCATATACTGTGGACAGTTCAAACGAACACAGCAAAACAAAAACCAGAAGGAGGGAAGAAAAATGGAAAGTATAACAAAGTTTATCCGACTTGTATTTAAAGCGGTGTCGCTTGCTATGGGAGTTGCTGTTGTAGCACTACTTATTATGAACAAAATTGATACCCATAACGCCCTTATGCTGTTAGGAATCGGCGTTGCAGGCTCTGGTGTGGCTCATCTTATGGATAGGAGTGACAAATAAAAAACAAAGTTGTATAATACAAAGAGATTTAATATGAGAGGTAGAATTTATGAAGGTTATTTTTGAGACTGCACAGCTTTCAGAGCCGCAGGTTATCATCAAGGGTGAATTTGGTGACCCACAGATTGAAAGTCTGATGGAATATATAAAAAGTATGAATTCAAATGTGGTAAAAAAGCTGCTTGTGTATAAAGAAGACGAGCAATTCCCGATTGATACAAGCGAGATTGTTTACATAGAGGTAGCAGATTCTAAAGTCGAGGTTGTCACAACGGCTGACAGATTTGATTCTAAAAAGAAGCTCTATGAGTTAAAAGAGATGCTCTCTAACACAACCTTTGTACAGATCAATAAGGGCACATTAGTAAATATCGATTACGTAAAATCAGTATCGGCTGAGTTTTCGGGAAATTACACAGTAAGACTAAAAAACAAAAAAGAAACTTTGATTATATCAAGAAAGTATTTCAAAGAATTTAAAAGTAAAATTTAACGGAGGTTTATTATGAAATTTAGAGATTATATTATCGCAATTCTTACAGGTATCGGTATCGGCATTCCTGTTTCACTTATTTGTATGATTACTATCGGCGGATGGAACGCTGTAGTTTTAGAATTCCTTGTATGGACAGTTGCTTCAGCACTTTTCGGTGTATTATCCGTAGTAACACTCAAAAACGACAGAATGAATTTAATTTTGTCAACAGTATTGCACTGTGTCGGATGCCTTCTGATAACAGTAGGTGCTTGCGCTATTATTGGCTATGCAGACAGCTTTTTTGAGATTCTGATTTCAGTTGCTCCTGTGTTTGCGGTAGTATATGGTGTTATTTACTTAGTAAGCTTTATCTCAATGCGTAAAAACGCTAAGAAAGTAAACGAAGCATTAAGTAAAAAATAAACATAAAAACGAAAAGGCTCCCTTATGGGAGCCTTAATTTATTTTAATTTAATCTTTTCTAAACAGATTACGAACATCAATTGATTCGGTGTATTCATTTACAAGCGCTTGAAGTCCGTCAATAGCTGCACAGAAACTCAGTTCACATAGGTCTTTAATATCATTGAAGTTATCGTAGTATTTGCTTTCGAAAGAAACACAATCTGTTCTGAATACGTAAGGGTCCTCACTCAAAAGTTCGCTCTCACCGATTGTTTCAAAATAGAATGTTTCAAGCTCTGCATCGCTCATAAATGAATCGAATACAAACAAAGACATACCACGGAAAATATCAATGTAGCTGTCTACCATTGTTTCGGTTTCAGGTGAGTACAGTGCCGATTCGATTTGTATAGCTCTGTATTCAGGCAAGTATACTACAACCACACCTAAAACATCTTCACCATAGTAACCGTAGAAATCAAGATAGTAGAAATTTTCCTCTTCGTTGTACATGCCGAAAAGCATAGTTAATTCAGAAATTTGGTCAAAAGCGGCAGTGCGTTCGGTTTCTTCTACAAATGCGAATACTGTGCGGGTAATGTATTCGTTATTGGATTTACCCACAAGAAACAGCTGTATTGCAGCGGCATCAACAATGGTTATAGAATCGTCACCATCTGTATCTGAAAGAAGACAACCATTCTCGCTGAGTTGTTTTTTGTCAACAAGATGAAGCTGAATTAAAGATGCATCAACAACTGTAATTTCGCCATCCCCGTCAGCGTCACCGATATAACCGTACACAGTACAACCATCGTAGGTGATTTCTTCATACGGATAATGTGAAGAATAGTAGAAAATCTCATCGTCATTTGCGCTTAAAGGTGCGAAGTCCTTAATGCGGTTTGTACCCTGTGATGCTAACAGCGTAAGGTCCATGGATGTCTGTGCACCGGTGCTGACAGCAGTAGAAAAAACAATGCTCAGAGCAAGTGTAATAACTAATACGGCAGAAATTAAGCGTTTCATAACTAACCTCCAGTTTTGTTTACAGTTTGTAGACAACTTTATTTTATACCTG
>JAFOED010000161.1 GCA_017380355.1 Ruminococcus sp.
ACGCAGTTTAAAGTTAGATATTTTTTGTTTAGACAAAATGAAAAGACCTCGTAAGGCTGACGCCTACGAGGTCCTTTTTATGAAGTATAAGCAGAAAATAGCAACTTTTAACCTGTTAAATCGCTGCATTGCACCGCCCAAAAACGGGTGCTTTAATTTTAAAGGTCTTCTGCGATAACGATGACAAGGTCGTTTTCACTAAGTGTGACTTTTTCACTTTTGTGAGGGTTTGTGACAACGTGCGGCAGACCATCTACAGTAGTTTTGTAACCTACGAAAATCTCGTTTTTGCGAGCCGCACTTTCTGTTAATGTATAGAAGTCAACCTCGACATCAGGCTTTACGTAGTTTACAGCAGGCTTCATATAAAGCTCTGAGCCATCCTCGTCGAGTAAGTCTTCGATAAGTGGTTTTATATTTCTGTTCTCGGCGATTTGTGTCATCATCAGGTTGACAAGGTTAGAGCCGATGACGAAGTCGTCAACTCTGGCTTTAGCTGCCAAGCGCTGGTTGTCGCTCTTCTGCATTTCTGTAGTTATAGCAAACTCTTTACCAGTTTTGTCTGCGATGTTTCGAAGGAAAATGAGAAGCTGTAAAATTTTTGAATCGGAGTGTTCTGCATCTTCATTTTCATCGCATGTAACTAAGATGTTGTCTATTTCGTCTGTCAGCAGCTGTTCAAGTGTCTTGTGGGTGAGGGAACAGGTGATAGTTGAAATCTCGATGTTTTTGAACTCGATAGCGAAATCATCAATCGGACTTTCGTCAACAATAATAACCTTTGTACCTTTGTTTACATAGTTGTCAAACTCAGCTAGTACAAGAGGTAATTTTTCGCTGTTGCCTAAGATGAGCATATTGTTACGCTTTGTGCGAGTGCTCTTTTTAGCGTCGAAGATAAGTGACTCATCAAAAGTAGGATTATCACTTAAGTGGAACGATCCGTCATCCTCTTCCATAATGACGATCTGGTCATCTTCTGTGAAAACAGTGTCCATTGGAGGATTCATTTTAACTGTGTGAGTCTTTTTGTTGTAAATACCGAATACAGTCGCATCAGTAAAGCACGAGAGAGTTTCGTGGAAAGTCTTTCCGACAAGGGACGGAACGTCCTCGAAGTACAGCTCATCACCATCAAACTGAAATAGCTCGACCATAACCTCAGAAAGTCCGTGTTCACGACATGTGTGAGCGATAATTCGAGAGATAGCGTCTTTTGCAAATATTATTTCAGCGTAGCCTTCGCCTGCGATTGTTGCGGCTTCTATGTTTTCACTGTCCTGCATAACAGCAGTGAAGCTTAAATCTTCGTGAAGAAGAGTTTTACCTTTTAAGTATGTAGTGAGGGCGAGGATGATTTTGATTACGTCAGCGTCGTCGTATTTGTTGATGATAACAGCACGGCTGTTTTCAATATTGCAACGCTCTAAGGAGTGGAATTCGTGCAGACTGCCGCTTCTGCACACGATGTGTGTGGTGCGTGTGTCAGGAATGTGTGCGCTAATAGCGTCTTCCATCTCTGTTTTGTCCTGTTCGCCGAGTACAACAACGCACATGTTTTTGTGGTTGGAGTTTGCTTCTACAAGCTCGCTAAGAATCGTGTAGATATTGTCGTTAAAACCGATGATAACAGTATGGTTTTCTTCCTGCACAACCGATGTGCCTTTTCGAAGGTTGGAAAGCTTTTCTTCAAAACCGGTAGAGATAATACCGATGAGGATACTGGTGAAGATCAGACCGAAGAAAGTGGATATAGTCATCATAACGATGAACAGTGTATCTTCAGTAGACGTACCCGATATAGTACCAGGGTCAAGAGTGTGAAGTAAGCTTTCCCAGATGTGATAGAAGAAGCTTCCCTCAACTTTTGAGAAAGAAGAGAAAAGACCGATAATCGAAATAACGATAAGACAAACAGCAAACAAAAGTCCAATAAGCGGAATAGTGCCTTTAGTCATAAATCGATCGAATTTATATCTGAGCTTTTTAAGAGTAAACTTTTTCACGCAAATACACCTCATGCAGATTTGTTGTTTTAATTATACAGAATCCGACAAACTATATCAATAAATAATTAGCATAATTTGTAAAAAAAATAAACCTCCCTGCCGAATAAGCAGGGAGGCGTTTTTATGTGAGATCAATAAAACCGTAAGACTCTAAATTCTTAAAGTAAGTGGAAAGCCTCTCGTATAGCGGATGAGCTTTTTCGCCGAAGTGTTCTTCAACATACTCTCCGATTTCGAGTATCGACTTTTTACCATCGATGAGTGGCCAGATGAATGAGCCGAACTCTTCGAGGTGAATGTAGCTTACTTTAGGTTTTCTGATGATAACCTGAGCGATTCTGTTGACAACTCCTTTGTTTTCCATTTCGAGGGTGACCATATTGTCTTCGTCAATTGACCATTTGAGGCCCTCTTTGTGACTCGGGATTTTCTCAACAAAATTTTCGTCTAGTTTTTTCTTTCTCATGATTATTTATTGTTCTTCTGCTTTTTCCAAACAGTGAATAAACAGAATGTCAAGATGATGATAGCGAAGAGTGCGATAGCACCGATGTTCATTACTGTGCTTGAAAGACCGAACATAGCTGAAAGGTTAACAGCGTCTGCGAGAGTCTTGCCACCAGCGAGTGGAACGATAGCGAACACAGCGAGTAAGATACCGATTAAGCCTTCACCAGCGATCATACCAGAGCAGAAGAGAACACCGTCGTTAACGATCTTTTCTTTCTGTTCTTTTTCTTTCTTGAGCTTGTCAAATACAAGACGGATGAGACCACCGACCATGATACAAGCATTAAGCTCGAATGGAAGATATACACCGATAGCAAATGGAAGTACAGGGATACCGATAAGCTCGATAACAACAGCGATAGCAGCGCCGATGAATACGAGGTGCCATGGCATATCGCCACCCATAATACCCTCAACGATAGTCTTCATAAGGTTAGCCTGTGGAGCGTTTAATCCGTCAGGACCGAAGCCGTAAGCAGCGTTTAAGAGGTAGAGAGTACCGCCGATAGCAAGTGCAGCAGCACTAACACCGATAAGTTCACCGATCTGCTGTTTCTTTGGTGTAGCACCTAAGATGTAACCAGTCTTTAAGTCCTGTGAAGTGTCGCCTGCGATAGCGCACACGATACAGATGATAGCACCGATAGAAATAGCACTTACCATACCTGTTGCGTCCTTCTGACCTGTAACAACTAAAACTAAAGTTGTGATGAGAAGTGTAGCAATTGCCATACCTGATACAGGGTTGTTTGAGCTACCTACTAAGCCTACCATACGAGAAGAAACAGTAGCAAAGAAGAAGCCGAAAACAACGATGATTAAAGCACCGATGAGGTTAACCTTGATAGCAGGGATGAGCCAGATAGCAAGTGTGAGTACAACGATTGCAACGATAACAACAACGATGTTGAGCTCTTTTGATGTACGGTCGTTACCACCCTTACCAGTAGCTTTTAAACCCTTCATAGAACCTACGAAAGCACTACCGATTGTTGGAAGTGACTTGATAAGTGAGATGATACCTGCAGCAGCTAAAGCACCTGCACCGATGTATTTGATGTAGTTAGAGTGGATAGCACCCGCACCGTTTGCCTCGTAAAGAGCAGCAGCGTCACCGCCACAGAAAACTACAAGCGGAATAATAACAAGCCATGAAAGACATGAACCAGCAAACATGTAAGATGAAATCTTAGGACCGCAGATGTAACCAACGCTTAAAAGTGCCGGATAAATCTGTGTGCTGACTTCAGTTTTGAAGCTGTCGAGTTTTAATGTGAGTGTGCCTTTTACAGCCTGTAAACCATCGATGATGAATTTGAACAGTGCTGCAAAACCCATACCTGCGAATACAACTCCTGCGCCAGCACCGTTCTTTTCGCCAGCGAGAAGAACTTCAGCACAAGCAGTACCCTCCGGATAAGGGAGAACACCGTGTTCTTTAACGATGAGAGCATTTCTCAAAGGAATCATAAAGAAAACACCGAGTAAACCGCCGACTAAAGCGATAAGTGTGATTTCTAAGATACTTGGATTTTCGATTCCGTGTTTACCTTCCTCAGCCCAGATGAAAAGAGCAGGAAGAGTGAAGATAGCACCAGCTGCGAGTGACTCACCGGCAGAACCGATAGTCTGAACGATGTTGCTCTCGAGGATTGAGTTTCTGCGCATGATAACGCGGATAACACCCATCGAGATAACAGCCGCAGGGATAGATGCTGAAACAGTAAGACCTACCTTAAGACCAAGGTAAGCGTTTGCTGCGCCGAATACAACTGAAAGGATAACACCGAGGATAACTGAAACGACAGTAATCTCAGGGGTAATCTTGTCAGCCGGTACGTACGGCTTAAAAGGTTTTTTGTTGTCCATATTTTCTCCTATCCGCACAAAGACCCCTCAAAAAGTCAATGTACAAAATTATTCGACTAATTTTACCATAAAAATATATAAAAAACAATATATAATTATTTCATTTTTGCTAAAAGTTTCACAAGAGTGGTGTAAATTTTCGACGCAGAAGTGATGCTGAGCTTTTCTTTTACGGTATGTACGTCGTTTATAGTAGGACCGATAGCGATACAATCGAAATCCTCAATCTGTGATGCGAACACACCGCACTCGAGTCCTGCGTGTATTGCTTCAACTCTAGGCTCTTTGTCAAACTGTTCGATGTATGTAGCTTTGTAGAGTTCTCTCATCGCTGAGTCAGCTCTGTATTCCCATGGCGGGTAGTGACCGAAGCACTCGTGAGCAAAGTTGAGCATATCGTAGAAAGCAGCCATCTTGGAGGATAAGCTATCCAGAGCCACCTGTTTGTTGCTTCTTAAACCATAGTGAATAGTAAGTACTTTGTTGTTTGTGTTGAGTATGCCTAAGTTTAAAGAAGTCTCAACAAGTCCGTTGATGCTTGCGCTCATCTCGAGTACACCGTTTGGAGTGCAGCACAAAGCTGTGATGAGTTTGATTTTGAACTCGTCATTTAGTACTTCGTGCTCTTTTTCTTCGCCTGTTTCAACGCTTATCTGTAAATCTTTTTCTCTGTCTGTGTACTCTAGCTTGATAAGCTCAATTGCTTTATCAAGAGCGCAGATAACTTTGTCCGTATCTTTAGCACACAGAGTGATTGTGCACGCGTTTGTAATAGCGTTTGCTTTGTCGCCGCCACAGATACTGATTAACTCAAAGTCACATTCGTTTTTCAGAGTGTTCAGGAGATTACCTGCAACAACATTTGCGTTTGCTCTGCCTTTGTGAATTTCAACACCCGAGTGACCGCCTGTAAGCCCTGTTATCGAAACAGTGATTGCTGTACCTATTACTGATTTGTACTCAAGTTTCTGTTCAACTCTGAAGTCACATCCACCTGCACACGATACTGTGATACAGTCATCTTCTTCGGAGTCGAGGTTAATCATACGTCTGCCTTTTAATACGCTCATATCAAGAGCTTTCGCACCGTACATACCTGTTTCTTCATCAGTAGTGAAAACTGCTTCGATAGGAGGGTGCGCTATATCGTCACTTTCTAAAATTGACAGAATCATAGCGACAGCAATGCCGTTGTCAGCACCTAATGTTGTGCCTTTAGCTTTGATGTAATCTCCGTCAACGTAGATGTCCAGTCCGTCAGTGAGGAAGTCTATATCGCAGTCGTCGGTTTTTTGGCACACGATGTCGAGGTGTCCCTGTAAAATAACCGCAGGAGCGTCCTCAAAGCCTTTTGTACCTTTCTTGTATATAACAACGTTCTTCAGTTCGTCTGTGTAGTGCCTGAGCCCATGAGCATCAGCAAAAGCGATGCAGTATCTCGAGATAGCTTCCATATCACCGGAACCGCGGTGGATAGCGCTGATTTCTTCGAAATAGTGGAACACTCGCTTGTCGTTTAAAATTTCAAGTTTAGCCATAATAAGCCTCCGTATAAAGAAAGGGACAAGCCCCTAGGCTTGCCCCTTGGATTCTATAAAATTATACCAATAAGTACGTTTTGTGTCAATGGAAAATACTATAAAGAAAAAGCCATTGTAAAATAGATAACCGCCGTTATGATGAGCACAGCTGAAGAGATAATACCAAGGAGTAAACCTGCTGTTGGCATCTTGCCTGAGTTGCCACGCTTTTTAGCGACAGCGCCTAAAATGATAGCAGCGATAGAGTAAAGACTTGCGACCAAGGAGAAAACTCCGAGCTGACAGAAAAACTGAGAAAGAGACTCCCATGGCGCAGGATTTATTTCAGGGTACATCGAAATTAAAAGTATAACAGACAATAGAACAAGAAAAGAAATTACAGAAACAAAAGTTCCGACAAAAACAGAAGCAATAGCGAAGCCTATGCCACGTTTGTCAATTTTAGAACTTCTGCTGATATTGTAGAGATTCCGTGTGGTATGTGTGTTACCCATAAACAAGCCTCCTTTGAATAAATTATAAATGTTAAAATAAGAAGAGTCAATTTAGGGGGTGCAAATTGGGTTTAAGGGGGTGCATTATGCATCGCACTCACCCAACAAATCAGGATTTAAGACCTTAAGTATAGTAGCATATCCCACGATTTTTGCGCCTTCTTGGATATTGATCTTCTTGCCTACCCACAGACAATGTGGATAAGCCTCAGGAGTAATAAAGGTGATTGTGCCTTTTGCCGTGCCATTCGGAGGGATAGTTTGAACGTCGTAATAGTGATGAACGCCAGTTGTTAAATAATTGCCAGTTACCAAATGATGAGGGCGATAACCATCAGCGGCAGGATTTTTCCTGCTTCCGTTAAATTCAAACAGAACTTCAACATCTGGCTTTTGATCAAAAATAGTTTTTTCCATACGATCACCGCCTTTTTACCATTATATCACAAAAAGAATATAACCGCAACTTGTATCAAAGTTGCGGTTATTCTTTGGCACAGGACAAGAGATTCCACAGTTTACGGTGCCCAAAAAATCATCGGGTGCAGTCGCACTAATCCTCGATTTTTTGACCGTTGCACCATTACAGCCTCGCTGTTTCGTCCACTGGACGCGCTCGGCGGTAATGCTCGCAGGTGCTCGAGTTCGAATTCTACCTATATAATGAAAAAGAGCACACCCAAAATGGTGTGCTCTTTTTCATGGCGGAGGACAAGAGATTCGTGCCCTCTTGTGGTACCCAAAATTCTTAGCTCGTTGTTCACTTCGCAGAATTTTGACCACTGCGCCATTATCGTGCTCCCTTCATCCGCCACTGGCGGCGGTCGCATTCAATGCCCGCACCTTCGGTGCTCGAGTTCGAATTCTATGAGTATCAACACAAAAAAATAACAGCCCACCCAAAAGGGTAGACTGTTATTTTGGCGGAGGACAAGAGATTCGAACTCTCGCACCGGTTTCCCGGCCTACTCCCTTAGCAGGGGAGCCTCTTTGGCCACTTGAGTAATCCTCCATAAGCCAAAGTTATTTTTATAAAAATATAAAAAAATGGCGGAGAGGAAGGGATTCGAACCCTTGGTCCCTCGCGGGATCACTAGTTTTCAAGACTAGCTCCTTAAACCACTCGGACACCTCTCCGTAACTTGCAAAGTGAATTTTAGCACAAGCGTAACCGGTTGTCAAGTGCTTTTTTACATTAATCTTAAAATATTCAATAATTTTTTCACTTTCTTTCGTTGACGGCTTTTATGATTTTTGATATTATTATATCTACGTTATTGTGAGGTAACATTATGGTAGATATTATTTTAGAAACGCTTCTTGACGCGCTTAAGATGTCGCCGATACTCTTTTTAGCGTATCTTCTGATGGAGTTTCTCGAACTCAAAGCTGGCGAGAAGCTAAACAAAACTGTCGCTAAAGTTGGCTACGCAGGACCTTTGCTTGGTTCTCTTATCGGTGCGATTCCTCAGTGTGGATTTTCTGGTGCGGTAGCGGGTTTTTATTCTGCGCGTGTTGTGACACTGGGCACGATGATTGCTGTCTTTATGTCCACATCAGACGAGATGCTCCCGATTCTCTTATCCGAGAAAGTTGAGCTGACGGTTATCTTAAAGATTTTGCTATTTAAGATTGTCGGAGCAGCTGTATGTGGATTTATTATCGATATAGTATTACGACTTTTAAAGAAAAACCGAGAAACATCTTCTGAACACATCCACGATTTCTGTGAACAAGAACACTGCGATTGCCACGAGAACATTTTTCTCTCAGCTCTCAAGCACACAGCAAAAGTACTTGTACTTATTATTATAGTATCATTTGCGCTTAACTGTGCTTTTGAATATTTTGGCAACGATTTCTTAAAGGGTGTTTTCGGCAATACTCCTTTTATTAGCGAAGTGCTCGCAGGTTTAGTTGGACTTATTCCTAACTGTTCGGTGTCTGTACTGATTACCGACCTTTTTGTTGAGGGAGTCATTTCTCCTGGTGCGATGATTTCTGGACTTATGACTAACGCGGGTGTCGGTTTACTCGTACTTTTCAGACTTAATAGGAATGTGAAAGAGAATATTTTGATAACACTTTTACTCTTTGTAAGTGGCGTTGCTTTTGGTGCGCTATGCGGGTATTTGTGGCAGATTTTCTGATATAAATCCTCCTTGATTTTCAAGGGGGATTTTTCTTCTTTACTTTTACAATTTTATGTGTTAATATTTTAGTGTATTAAATTATGAAACAGGAGACATTTTATGCCTAAGAAAATTAACGACGAATTTACAGATTTACTGTACGATGCTATCGTTACATTAAAAACACGTGAAGAGTGCGCGATGCTGTTCAAGGATTTATGCACTATTCCTGAGATTAAGTCTATGTCACAGCGTTTAGTTGTTGCGAAAATGCTCAAGGATAATATGGTCTACAGCGAGATCGTTGCTAAAACAGGCGCTTCTACAGCTACTATCAGCCGAGTTAACCGTTCTTTAAACTACGATAACTGTGGTGGTTACGACCTCGTTTTCGACAGAATGGAAAACAAAGACTGATGAACTATTCACACACACCTGCCGGATATAATTCTTTTTCGGAATATTACGACGCGCTTATGCAAAACGTCGGCTACGATGAGCGTTGCCGATACATACTCGAGATTTTTAAAAGGCTTGACCACGATATGGGGTTGAGCCTTGATTTAGCGTGTGGCACAGGCTCGCTTACAATAGAGCTTAAGAAAAACGGCGTTGATGTCTACGGAATCGACGCGTCCTACGATATGCTTTCTCATGCTCGTGAAAAGGCTGAGGAAAACGGACTCGATATTCTTTTTTTGTGCCAGAAAATGCAGTCTATTGATTTGTACGGCACAATCGACACTTGCGTATGCACTCTCGACAGTATTAACCACCTTGTGAAGATGTCTGATGTACAGAAGACTTTTGAGCGAGTATCGCTCTTTATGAATCAGGGCGGTTATTTTCTCTTTGACGCTAATACTATATATAAGCATAGGGAAGTGCTGGCGGATAATACTTTTGTGTACGATACCGACGACGTGTTCTGTGTGTGGCAAAATTCTTTGAAAGAAAATAACATTGTCGAAATCGAGCTTGATTTCTTCGAACGTGAGGGGAAAGTGTACTACCGCGAGAGTGAGAGCTTCTGTGAGCGTGCGTATAGCGATGAAGAACTCACCACTATGCTTGAAAAAGCTGGCTTCGAAGTTGTTAAGCGTTATGGTGATATGACTTTTGAAGCTCCTAAAAGCGATGAACAGCGTGTGATTTACGTTGCACGAAAAAAATAAACTAGAAACAAGAATATTTTTACGGAGATATTAATATGGATAAAATAATCAGATGTATTACTAGCGACGGCGCGATTATGGCGTCGGCGATTGATTCTACAGATATTGTATATAAAGCATCTAAGATTCATAGAACTTCACCTGTAGCCTCAGCAGCACTGGGTCGACTTCTTTCTGCTACTTCTATGATGGGCGCTATGCTTAAGAGCAAAAACGCATCAATCAACCTCAGAGTAGCGGGTGACGGTCCTTTGGGCCCTGTTATCGCGGTTGCTGATTCTTTTGGCAATGTTAAAGGTTATGTTTCTAATGCTTCATGCGTAAGCGAGCACTATGATAATGGTAAGCTCAATGTAGCGAAAGCTGTGGGCAAGAACGGTGTTTTAAACGTTATGCGTGATTTGGGCACTGGTGAGCCGTATATCGGTCAGATAGAGCTTATCTCGGGCGAGATTGCTGAGGATATCGCGCAGTACTATGCTCAGAGTGAGCAGATTCCGACTGTCTGTGCTTTAGGTGTTCTTATTGATAAAGAGACAGGAGAGGTACTTCTGTCAGGCGGTTTGCTTATTCAGCTTCTTCCTGGTGCTTTTGAAGATACAATTGAAAAGCTCGAGAAAAATATCGCAGAGCTTGATTCTGTAACTACAATGCTCGCAAAAGGTATGTCTACCCTTGATATGTGCAAAGAAGCGCTAAAAGGTTTCGAGGTAGAAGTGCTCGACGAGTTTGAAGTAAAATATGTCTGCGGATGCTCAAAAGAAAAAATTGAATCTCTTATCGAATCCATGCCAAAAGAAGAAATCGAAGAAATGATAGAGAAAGACCACGGCGCAAAGGCAGGATGCCACTTCTGTAATAAAACTTTTGAGTTCACAGAAGCTGAACTTAAAGCCATTCTTTCAAAAAAATAAAAAAATTTTAAAAAAAGGGTTGACATTTTACTCTAGATGTAGTAAGATAACACCTGTCGCAAATAAGAGGCGAACGCGTGGGAGCATAGCTCAGCTGGGAGAGCATCTGCCTTACAAGCAGAGGGTCACAGGTTCGAGCCCTGTTGTTCCCACCACATATGGCCCGGTAGTTCAGTTGGTTAGAACGCTAGCCTGTCACGCTAGAGGTCGACGGTTCGAGCCCGTTCCGGGTCGCCATATTTGCTTTTGCCTCTGTAGCTCAGTCGGTAGAGCAGGGGACTGAAAATCCCCGTGTCGATGGTTCGATTCCGTCCGGAGGCACCAAATATTTGCGGATGTAGCTCATCTGGTAGAGCGCCACCTTGCCAAGGTGGAGGTAGCGGGTTCGAGCCCCGTCATCCGCTCCACGAAAGAGCACTTAATAAGATATTAAGTGCTTTTTATATTCGGCGACATAGCCAAGTGGTAAGGCACGAGTCTGC
>JAFOED010000162.1 GCA_017380355.1 Ruminococcus sp.
ATAGCGCAAACTTCCTCAGCCTGGTCAGCAGTAGCTGTAAGACCTGTACCGATAGCCCATACTGGCTCGTAAGCGATAACGATTTTTGAAAGCTCTTCAGCTGTAACGCCCTGGAGTGCTACCTTTGTCTGGAGAGAAACTATCTCAGCTGTGATGCCCTGCTCACGCTCTGATAAAAGCTCACCAACACAGAGGATAACTGTTAAACCAGCGTCGAGTGCAGCTCTTACTCTCTTGTTAACAGTAACGTCTGTCTCGCCGAAGTACTGTCTGCGCTCTGAGTGACCGATGATAACATACTCGATACCCATAGCCTTGAGCATATCAGCAGAAATCTCGCCTGTGAAAGCGCCGCTCTTCTCCCAGTGGCAGTTCTCAGCACCGATTTTAACGTTTGTGCCAGCTGTTGCGTCTAAAGCTGTCTGTAAGTCAACATATGGAACGCAAGCGATAACGTCGCAGTCAGCGTCCTTAACGAGTGGTGTGATCTGTGAAAGAAGCTCTTTAGCTTCAGCTGGTGTCTTATTCATTTTCCAGTTGCCGGCAATAATAGCCTTTCTAACTGCTTTGTTCATAGTAATTACCTCTTATCTGAATTTATTTTTATCAAATTGAAGGGCGGAACAAAGTCCGCCCCTGAAATTTTAATTAATTATTTGTCGCCGATAGCAGCGATACCTGGGAGAACTTTACCCTCGAGGTACTCGAGTGATGCGCCACCACCAGTAGAGATGTGGCTCATCTTGTCAGCAAAGCCGAGGTTGATAACAGCAGCAGCAGAGTCACCGCCACCGATGATTGTTGTAGCGTCTGTCTCAGCTAAAGCCTTAGCAACAGCGATTGTACCTGCTGCAAAGCATGGGTTCTCAGAAACGCCCATAGGACCGTTCCAAACAACAGTCTTAGCGCTCTTTACAGCGTTAGCGTACATCTCAGCTGTCTTTGGACCGATGTCAAGACCTTCGAGGTCAGCAGGAATAGCTTCTGCTGGGTGAACTTCTGTCTCAACAGGAGCGTCGATTGGATCTGGGAAATCCTTTGTGCATACGCAGTCAACAGGGAGTAAGAGCTCTTTGCCGAGTTCCTTAGCCTTGTTGATCATCTCAAGGCAGTAGTCGAGCTTTGTATCGTCAACGAGTGACTTACCAACTTCCTTACCTAAAGCCTTAGCGAATGTGTATGACATACCGCCACCGATGATGAGTGTGTCGCACTTGTCGAGGAGGTTAGAGATAACATTAAGTTTATCAGCAACCTTAGCGCCGCCCAAGATAGCAACGAATGGTCTTACAGGAGCTTCTACAGCGTTACCGAGGTAGTCGATTTCCTTCTGCATGAGGTAACCAACAGCTGTCTCTTTGATGTGCTCTGTAACACCTACAGTTGAGCAGTGTGCTCTATGTGAAGAACCGAAAGCGTCCATAACGAAGCAGTCAGCTAATGAAGCAAGCTCACTCTTAAATGGCTCGAGGTTCTTTGTTTCTTCTTTTCTGAAACGTGTGTTCTGAAGGAGAACAACGTCGCCGTCTTTCATATTAGCAACAGCAGCCTTAGCGTTCTCGCCAACAACCTCGTCGTCGTTAGCAAAAACAACCTCTTTGCCTAAAAGCTCAGAGAGTCTAACAGCAACAGGAGCTAAAGAGAACTTCTCTTCAGGACCGTTCTTTGGCTTACCTAAATGTGAGCAAAGGATGAGCTTACCACCGTCAGCTAAGATCTTTTTGATTGTATCTAAAGCTGCAGTGATTCTGTTATCGTTTGTGATAACGCCGTCCTTTAATGGTACGTTGAAGTCGCAACGGCAAAGTACTCTTTTACCGCTGAAGTTGATGTCGTCAACAGTGTACTTGTTGAGTTTCATAAGAATTACTTCCTTTCAGAATGATGTTGAAAATTGGTATAAAATAATGCCAAATTTTTACACGTTAATTATATAACAAATTAAGGTGTGTTTTCAATAGTCAAAAACACTAATATTTTGCCCATAATTTCATACAATTATATCATAAAAATTGCTTTAAAACCGCAGATTAAAGCGATATTTCTAAACTTATTACCATGTGTGGTTGTGAAGCTGTCCCGTTTCTAAAAGCGACGGGTAATCCCACTGACGCAAAACTTCGTACGTAGCTATAGCTACAGCGTTAGAAAGGTTTAGTGAGCGAGCTTCTTCTATCATCGGAATACGCACACAGCTTTCGCGGTTTTTAAGCAGTAATTCTTCAGGTAAACCCTTTGTTTCTTTACCAAAAACGAGAAAAGCTTTGTCAGGATACTCTACATCCGAATGGCGGTGAAGCGCCTTTGTCGTGAAGTAGAAAAACTGCGCGCCTTCGTTTTTCTCAAAAAACTCGTCGATGTTTTCGTAGTATGTGATGTCGAGATACTGCCAGTAGTCAAGACCCGCGCGCTTTAAGTGTTTGTCGTTTATTTCAAACCCGAAAGGTTTAACGAGATGGAGTCTCGCTCCTGTCGCAGCACAAGTACGCGAAATATTACCCGTATTCTGTGGGATTTCAGGCTCGATAAGTACAATATTTAATTCTGCCAAAAGTTATCACCTCTAACTTATTTTAAAATGGAGATACTGTTATTGCAAGTCTTTTTTTAAAAGGAGTGAAAATAATGGCACAAGGTAATTTTATGGGCATCATGAAAGGCGTAGCTTTCGGTATGGCATCAGGTATGGTCGCAGGCTATGTAGGCAAGAAGATGCTCGATGACGGCAAAAAAGGTATGCGAAAAAAAGCAAACCGCGCGATAGACACGATGGAAAACATCGCTTCAACCGCAAAATATATCTTCAGATAATAAAAGCGCACCGTGCAAACACACGGTGCGTTTTGACTACATTTCATATAAAAGCAAAACACCCGAGGGTAAACCTCGGGTGTTTCTATAGGAAATTAATTGCTTAACTATTATTCTATATTATTCCTCAGCGTGAGCCTTGGCTTCTTCGATAACCTTTGAAGCTACCTGAGCAGGAGCGTCTTCATAACGCTCGAACTCAAAACTGAACGAGCCTCTGCCCTGTGTTACCTGGCGCATATAAACGGAGAAGTCAGCCATCTCAGCCATAGGAACTTCAGCCTCAACGATCTGCATACCGTCTTCGCCTACGTTCATACCAAGCACTCTACCACGACGCTTATTAACTTCGCCCATGATATCGCCCATGTTAGCATCAGGAACGTTAGCCTTTAATGCACCGATAGGCTCTAAGAGTGTAGGTTTAGCCTGTGGGATACCGTTCTTGAACGCAATCTGAGCTGCCATCTTGAACGCCATTTCGTTAGAGTCAACAGGGTGAGAAGAACCATCGTGGAGGATAGCCTTAACACCAACTACAGGATAACCAGCTAAAGGACCCTTCTTGATAGAATCTCTGAGACCCTTTTCAACTGCAGGATAGAACTGCTTTGGAACAGAACCACCGACAACCTGAACTTCGAACTCGAGAGAATCACAGTCGCAAGGCTCAAATTTAATCCAAACGTCACCGAACTGACCAGAACCACCGGACTGCTTCTTGTGACGACCCTGTACGTCTGCTGTAGAACGGATAGTCTCACGATATGCAACCTTAGGCTGTTTAAGTTCAACTTCTACGTTAAATTTATTCTTAAGCTTAGAAACAACAACGTCTAAGTGCTGTTCACCCATACCTGAAACAACCATTTCTTTTGTTTCAGAGTTGTTTACGAATTTGATAGTAGGATCTTCTTCTGCAAGACGAACGAGACCCTGAGCAACCTTGTCTTCCTCGCCCTTCTTCTTTGGATACATAGCCATTGAGAATGATGGAGCTGGGTAATCAACGCCGTCTAAGATAACTCTTCTGGTAGGAGCACAGAGTGTGTCGCCTGTAATAGTAGACTGAAGTTTCGGAATAGCACCGATGTCACCTGCGCCAACGTAAGCTGCGTCTTCCTGCTTCTTACCCTTAACGGTGAGAACCTTTGTGATACGCTCTTCTTTACCTGTACGCATATTAACAAGCGGAGTTTCAGTAGAAACCTTACCGGATACAACCTTGAAGTATGAGAGCTTACCTACGAATGGGTCAGCAACAGTTTTGAATACAATCGCAGCAGCAGCGCCAGCCTCGTTAACTGTGATATCAACAGGGTCGCCGTTAACGTCAACAGCAACCTCAGCGCCTTTATCAGCAGCTGTAGGAGCAAGCCATGAAAGTGAGTTCATAAACTGCTCAATACCGAATGTAGAGTGAGCGTCACCACAGAATACAGGACACAGAGAACCGTCTTTTACACCCTGTGATACGCCGAGGATGATTTCTTCAGGAGTGAACTCTTCGCCCATGAAGAACTTCTCCATAAGCTCCTCTGAAGTCTCAGCAACAGCTTCTTTGATAGCTTCTCTTAATCCTTCGAGTCTGTCGCCCATCTCAGGTAAGATGTCGGATGGAGTAGCGTTACCTGTCTTGTCGTAAGTATAAGCCTTATACTCAAAGAGGTTGATATATGTATTAGCCTGACCGTTCTCGATATGAGGAACGATAACAGGACAAACAGATGGACCAAATGTAGCTTTTAAGTCCTCGAGTACGCGGTAGAAACGAGCGTCCTCGTCACATACACCGTTAACGAAGAACAGCTTTGTAAGACCTGCTTTTGTAGCAGCTTTAACAGCTTTTTCTGTACCAACGTTTACGCCGTCTTTAGCAGAAACTACGATCATAGCAGTCTCAGCAGCACGGAAACCTTCGCAGATACCGCCTTCGAAGTCGAAAAGACCAGGTGTGTCGATAAGGTTAATCTTCATATTCTTCCACTCAACAGGAGCAACTGCTGTGAGGACAGAAACCTTTCTCTTTATTTCTTCAGCGTCGTAGTCGAGCATTGTGTTACCGTCAGCGATTCTGCCTAAACGGTCAGAAGCCTTAGAGAGGTACAGCATAGCTTCAGCAACAGATGTCTTACCTGCGCCCGAGTGACCTGCCATTGCAATATTCAAGATGTGTTTTGCGTCATATTGTTTCATAGTGAAAACAACTCCTTTCGATGTAAAACTGCAATTGTGGATGATTTTTCGGTCATTTTTCACAATTGAGCTTGTGAACACCTTATAATTATATTACAAATGGACAAAATATACAATAAAAATGATATTAGAGCACAAAAGTTTGACCCATTGAATAAGAAAGCACACACCTGTTTGTGCAAGTTTTACAAGGCTATGTACAAATGATACAAATTAAGCTCTGTTTTATAATGCAAAAAAGACAGCGAATTTTTATCTTCGCTGTCCTTTTTTTATTTTAACTATTATTTATTTTGTGTACTTTGTAAAAAACGCTTCGGTGATTTCTCTGTACCTCTCCTTGTCAGAAAAAAAGCTGATTCCGTGTCCGGCATCTGGAAAAGTATAACGAGTCACAAGCTTATCGTTTGCTTTTCTTATCTCGTCACTCATCTCACACGGCACGTATCGGTCGTCCTCACCGTGCAGAATCAGCACAGGGATTTTCGCACTTTTCACAGCTTCGGCACAGGTTTTTGTGTTAACGTCGAAGTGACCGAAAATTTTAGCCGCAATATAGATAAACGGATACGCAAGCTTTTTGCTTATTCCCATATCTTTGCTAGCGACCGTAAGCAAAATATCTTTCGGTGCGTTATACGGACAATCCGCGACAACACCTGTCACGTTTTTCGGTAAATCGAGGGACGTCGCCATAATGACAGACGCAGCACCCATCGACACTCCGTAGAGGATGATTTTTGTATCTTCACCAAATCTGTCAGCACCATACTGCGCCCACGAGAGCACGTCGCGGTGCTCTTTTATACCCATTGTGATGGTTTTGCCCTCACTTTTGCCCTGACCTCGCTGGTCAATTAAAATGAGGTTGTGACCGCGTGTAAGACTCTCGCTCGCACCAACGCAGAAATCTCGCAGAGCAGTCGCTCTGTATCCGTGAAAACCGATGTTAAGCGGAGCACCATCTTTATAATGATAGTATCGTCCGTGTAATCTGAGCCCATCAAACGACGTAATGTAAACATCCTCATATTCTCTTTTTTCGAGCGTTTTTATAAGCTCTATCATCTCTTCTTTGTGTGGCTCGTACTGGTCACCCGAGGGGATAGCGTAGATATCGTCCTGACCCTTTTTTCGTGAGTAAAAAGCCACTCTGTATACATAATACACGAGCACAAAAAACGCAATTATTAAAAACAAAACAGAAAGTGCTATATACAACATAACTCACCAAATATAAAAGATAGAAATATTCTACCCACAAAAGTGTTACTTAACCAGAGAATAGCTACAACAAATCGCAGAAAAAACCTCGTCATCAGACAGTGTTCCATCTAGTATCAGCGTACACCAGTGCTTTTTGTTCATATGATACGCTGGAAAATAACCTTTATGGTCGACAAGTAACGCTACATCGTTTGGGTTAAGTTTTACATTAAGAACAGCGACTTTCTCGTCGCTTTTGAGCCCTAGTTTACTGCGCGAAATATTCATCACTACAGCATACCACTTTTTACGCTTTCCTTTTCGAAAAACCGCCGTATCTGACGTTTCAAAAAGATACTCAGGCTTATCTGAGTATTCGCGTGTGATAAAATCCATTATCCTCTCAGATTGATTCATAGCCGTTTATCTAATCACGCTATCCGATACTGTCGCTTCAGGCACGGTTTTATCAGGATACACACGCTTGTCCCACACTATGCCGTAGCCGGTACACCCTGTAAAGGAAAGCAATATCGCAAGTACTAAAATAAATCCAATAAACCTCTTCATTTTTACCTCTTACACAATTTTTCTAAGCTCTTCTACGATGTTTTTTACGTCATTTTCGACGTTTCCGAAGTCGCAGAACAGGTCAGAAAACAACTTGTTTATATTCTCCTCAAAGTTTAGCGGTAAAAGAGCGCAGTGCTTTTTACACAGCTCAACAAGTCGCTTTTCACCGGGATGAGTGAGCTTATTAAGCGCAAAAATCACGTCAAAATATGACTCAAAAAACGCCGACGTGCGGTGGTTTATACTCACTAAATCGCGTCGCTCGACCGCCTTTTTAATCTGGCCATCATAGGACGGGAGCATCGAGCTTAGGAGCTTCATATTTTTATCGATGATATTTTGTCCCAGCTTTTCAGGATACTCGACATTGAATCTGTCTTTCGCTTTTTTGAGTCTGCCCTTATCATCATAGACGATTTTACAGGTTAAAAGGTTGTGCCACATACAGGTTGTGTAACCAGTACGAGCATTACATTCTTCAACAACTGATGCAACGTCGTTTTCAAAATCATCGAGATTTCTATATAAAATGTCGATGTCCACTCCGTTTTTTAAGGTGCAATTATCTTCAAACTCCCAGAAGTGATTGCCTAGCTCCATATAGTCACAAAACTGTGTTAAAATCTCGCGTCGCACATCCTCATCAATCATAGATGTTATATACAGATACACGTCGTAGTCGGACTTTTCGTCGAAATTTTCTCCTGCTCTCGAGCCACCGAGCGCGATAGCTTCGACCTGCTCGAGTGAGCTTAATTTTTCAAATAACTTTTCTACCATTGAATCACCCCATAGATTTTATATATCAATCGTACTACAACAAAACCGAAATTTCAAGACTAGTGTTGAAGAACTTAAAACTATGTGCTATATTAAAACTAAGTCGAAATATGAAATATTTTGTCGACCGAGGGGTATTATGAAAAAGATCATAAATAGCGTAGCAGCGATATTGTGCATATTTGCGCTGATTTTCACGCTTTGTGCGTGCGGTGATGTGTCACAAAGCGGTATCAGAAAAATTGAACTTATGGATATCTCAAGTGAAGATTTCTACGTCGGAGTAACATCAAACGACTACAAAATCGAGCTTTCAGGTGTTAAGGACGCAGTTATAAATGACATCGAATTTGTAGTAGATGATGAGTCTTTAATAGAGATTAATATAAACAAAAAATTTGAAAATACAAACTACCTGTACTTCAATATCACTGGCAAAAAGGCAGGAAAAGCCTCGTTTATCGTACAGACCACAGACGGCGTGGTTAAGACAGAGCCTGTGGAAATAGAAGTACAAGAGGACGTAATTTCAATTAACTTTTCAGAAGAAGAGCTTATCTTCAACGATTATCCGAGCGAGCAGACAGTGTACCTGGATATTAAAACTAATTCGTACACGAGTGAACCACAAAAGCACTTGCAGTACATAAGCGATAACGAAGATGTCGCGACTATATCCTACGACGAAAATTCACACTTAGGCGGATGTACTGTAAAAGCTGTAGGCGAGGGCGAAACGTATATCTGCGTACAGACAGAAAGCAAGTCTGTTAAGTCAGAAAAGCTCAAGGTTATCGTAAATAAACCAACCGAGCCGCCTACTGAAAAACCGACACAGCCTAAAAAAGAAAGTTATTCGTATAGCGGCACAGTCAACAACTCGAGCGACTATTTAGATGACTCATACTACAAAACAGGCGCTGTGTACATCACCCCGACAGGCAAGAAGTACCACTATTCACAAGCTTGTGCAGGCAAGAACGCAATACTGACCACTTTAGACAGTGCAAGTACTAGCTACGACCCATGTAAAAAGTGTGCACAGTAAAAAACTAACAAAATATAAAAAAGGACTACGGAAAAACCGTAGTCCTTAATTTTTGCTTAATTATTTCTCAATTGGTTTCATTGTTGGGAAAAGAATACAGTTCGCCATATATGCTCCTATCTTCTCACTACAAACTCATAAATTCCCTTGAAAAATAGCGGTTTTTGAAGATTTTCATAACTTTTCATATTTATCTATAAGACAGCATATTTTCTCGGTTATTTAGGGCAAATTACAGGGTAAAAAGGGTAATTCAAGGGTAAATGCAATTCCAATATCACCACACTAACTTACTTATTTATTGTATCATATCCTTCCATTCATTTCAAGATTGAAAACAAAAAAGGGCAGGATAAAAATCCTGCCACCTTTATGAACCGAGATATATTTCGCCTTCTATTCTTGACATTGATTGATGTAAGAACTCTTTACTAACATCAGTATATATATTCAATGTTGTTGCTGCATCATTGTGACCCATAAGTTCTTGAACGATTTTAATATTAATCTTACTGTTTGGTTCACAACATTTTTCAATCATACGAGTACAAAAAGTATGCCTCAGCATATGATTACTTTGGTGTGGAAGATAAACTGGGTCTCTCTTTTCTTCCGTGGCTTTCAACTTTTCTTCGCAATTATAACTCTTAATTATATTAGCAATTGCACTATTAGTACTCTTCGCACTCAAGACATTACCAAAACGATTCAAGAAAACCCAATCTCTATATCCATCTATTACAATGTTCTTATTTGGCAAGGTTTTCTGTCGTTCTCTTTCATTTAATAATGCTTCTCTTACTTTTGGTTCCATAGGAATAACACGGTCTGCATTGACAGTTTTTAGGTCCATAACTTTATCATAACAACTCTTGTTTCCAAACTCATCTACCCATTGGCGATATATCAATTGTTTTTCTATATTGATTTCATTGTTTTCAAATGAGATGTTTTGCCAAGTCAGACCTCTCAACTCGCTAATTCGCATCCCCGTACCAAGTAATACAGTTATCACATTGACCCAATTAGCAAAGACTTTGTTTGAAAGCATATAATCAACAAATTTTTTTTGCTCGCTTCCAGTCATGCCTTTAACCTTTTGGGGCTTTTTCTGTTTGCTAAACTTACGAATTTCTGCCATAACCCAAGAACACGGGTTACATCGAATTATGTTGTCTCGTTCTGCTTTCGCAAAGACAGGATTAATTACAGTATGAATTGCTTCTACAGATGCGGGTTGAAAACCTTTTTTAGTAATAAGGTCATTATAAAACTCTTCTATCTTTGAAGAATTGATATTTGACATTTTAAGACTACCAATATTCTTACGAACATATTTATCATACATATATCTATAGTTTGATACTGTAGATTCTTTAAAGTATATTTTGTTTTTCATATACAAATCAAATCGCTCGTTTAAAGTAACTGTTTTAGAAATATAGGTATCAACTTTATCGTGTAAATCCCTCTCAATTTCTCGTTCTAAATCACGAAGCGGTAAACAGTGCCTCTTTCCGTCTGGAACAGGGTCACTTTGTGTTAATCGCCAACTATAAATACTCCTAATTTTTCCGTATTGGTCACGATAACGATACTCGTATCGTCCATTTTTCTTTTGTTGTTCACCTTTTAGCAGTTGTCTATTCTTTTCATCTAACCTTTCCATTCC
>JAFOED010000163.1 GCA_017380355.1 Ruminococcus sp.
GGTGCTTTATTCTCTGTTTTTTCGTCTTTTATAGATATTAGCAACAAAAGTTGTTTGTATTGATAAATTGTAATACCTTCGCTATAGTTTTTAATATGATATTTTCAACTATGAAGAATGCTGTGCTTTTTGGTAATGGATTAAATCTATTAACATCTCCGGCCGCATAAGCTGTAATGGAAAACGCACAAGTAATCATTACAAATACTGCAATAACAAGCAGTATTCTAAGAGTTTTTTTCATCGTAATCGACCTCCAATACTTTCTTTAAAGCTTTTTCACTTATCTTCTTCATCGGTATATATAGATTCCTACAAAATCTTAGCTCTGACTCCATTCCTTTTGTTATCTCTTCAGAGAATATCCACATCTCATCGCAAAACCAGAGCATAGCAAGTCCAGCTGTCATGCCGATTTCTCTCTCAGTTTCATTGTTATCATCAAGACTCAGAGCGTAATAATGCGGTACTACAGGAGCAGTACCGCATAAAAGTGCATAACGGGTATATCGTTTAACATTTTCAATGTTTCTTTCGATATCTCCGCCTAAAGGTGCGCATATATACACCTTTTTTAACATATTATTCCTCTTCCTCTTCTTCACGGTTTTTAAGCTTAAAACCGATAATCGCAGTTGCAACTAAACCGCCAAGGATGATTGCACCGATACCTATAAAAAAGCCGAAGTTTCGTGGCTCTTTTTCGGTTTTTGTTTCATCAGCTGTTGTTTCCACAACTGTTGGTTCACAAGGTTTTACTTCCTGTGTTTCAGTTATCTGGTCAGCTGATGCAATAATTAACTCAGTAGGTTCTGTAGCAATAGCTATTGTTTCAACACTAACTGTTTCAATAGGTTCTGTTTCACTAGGAACTACTGTCGTAGGGGTTGCACCAACACTCATTAATGCTACGGTGCAAATCATCAGAGCTGAAATAGCAAAAGCTACCAGCTTATGTTTAATGTTTTTCAAAATAATCTCTCCTTTTAAGTATCTTCGCTTAGTAATGCCTGTTCTTCTAAATAGATAGAATAAGCATCTAAAACTGCTTTTGTCATGTCGTCATGAGCTTCTCTTGTGATAGGGTAGCAAACATCATAATACTTCACCTGTTCACCGCTTGTGTATTTCTTACACGGCATACCTACAAACAAACCTTTACCAAGGTCTTTGATTTTAACCCCAGTTATCACAAAAGCATTATCGATAATAATCGTAGCAAACGCTTTCACATTGCTATCTGTATCGCTGTTTAAGCGTGAAATTCTCGCTTCTATACAAGGCATTGACTTTGCGGTATTTTCTGACATAAAAATCACCTCCTCAAATTACATTCCGCTATAGAACACAAAACCTGTGTCCTCTTGTACTTCTTCCTGATCAATCATTTCAGGCTCTTCAAACCTGTCCATATATTTCACCACCTCCTCATCTGTCAGTCCTCTGAATGAATCATCAGTAGTGCCTACTACAAAGAAAGGACCGGCGATGATTGAACTACCATCTCCGATCCTTCGATTGCCTTCCATACCGATGAGTTTGGACTCTTCGTTGCATATTAAACAGGTGTCATCGTCCTCAATATATACAGGTTCGATGAGACCATCGACAGCACGTTGCAAACTTTCGAGTGTGTTCTCAACTTCTGCAACATACGGTGCTCTATTAGGTTCTACATAGACTACCTTAATAAGGTTGTCAGGTTTATGTGTTTTTGTGGTATCAAACTCTATCTCCTGAAAGCCAACAGGCTGACAGAAATAAGCTTGTTTGTCCATTACAACAACATCTGATACTGATAGCGAATGTCCTCTAAACAGCGGATGACCTGCGTGCAAGTGAGATTCGCTGTTATTAAACATACTGAAGATTTCTTCGAGATTAGATGTTTCAAGTTCTCCGTCAAACACCTCATCGTATATCTCAGGGTCAGCTTCATTCAGCGGTGTCATTTCATCCAGCATTTTAAGTGACTTGAATTTCAGAGATTTCGTATCTCTACCGCTGTTAATCTGAAATACTTTTACTCGCATTTCATCTCTCCTTCCATTTGAATACTTTCATCCTGTGTCCTGATTTCCTGAAGTTTTTCTACAGCCCACTGTGGCAGATACTGTTCATCAATAACACCAAGGAAGTCAGCTCGTCTGAAACTACAGAACTCGTCATCCTTTAAGAAGTAACCGGATATAGATGTACCCATTTTAGTCGGGTCACAACCAAAGCCTGACGTTGCATAAAACAACTGAAAATCTGCTGTTTTATACTCATCAGCCAATACAGATGGTTTGAACACAAGAAGTTTGTCTTCATAATAGCTCTCATCTGTACAATGGGATTTATCGTATAGTTTTAATGAATCCCATTCATCTCTGTATCTTGATACACACAGGTCTGTAAGTCCGCAGTGAGCTTCAACTGTATAATGCCATCTGACATCATCACTTGGAATGTACGTTTTCTTTGCCCATTCTTTATTCTCTTTACTTATGCGACCATCATGCAC
>JAFOED010000164.1 GCA_017380355.1 Ruminococcus sp.
ACAACCGCTGATAAGTGTAACGAAAGACTTGTCTTTGTCAATCATATTCTTAGCGAGCTTGTAGAGAGCTTTTTCGATAGATTTATCAGTAACAGTGAGTTTACCGTTTTCAAGAGCGATGATTTCGCCCTCTTTAATCTTCTTCATACCGAACTCAGAGTCACGAGCCGCATAAGTAACCTGACCAGTAGAAACGTTAGATGCTGCTTCGAGCATATTCTCTCTGTTTGTCTGAGCGTCTGAATCAGGATCAAATACGAGCATAGCAGACATACCCTGTGGGATTGTACGTGTAGGAACGATAACAACTTCTCTATCCTCTACGATAGCCTGTGTCTGTTCAGCAGCCATAATGATGTTCTTGTTGTTAGGAAGAACAAAAACAGTCTTAGCTGGAGTAGCCATAACAGCAGCGTAGATATCGTCTGTAGATGGGTTCATGCTCTGACCACCGCTTACTACCTGAGCACAACCGAGCTGTGAGAAGAGTTCTGTGACGCCGTCACCTGCAGCAACAGCAACAAAGCCGTAATCTTCAGTAGGTTCTGCAACTCTAGGCTTTCTGCTTTTGCTTGATTTTCCTTCATTATCAGCTTTAGCCTGTTTGTGCTGTTCTTTCATATTTTCAACTTTAACAGTTAAGAGTGAACCAAATTCAAGACCCTTCTTAAGAGCATCACCAGGCTGTTCAGTATGAACGTGAACCTTGATGATTTCTTCGTCGTCAACCACAACAACGCAGTCACCGATAGTCTCAAGGAAAAGTCTGAGTTCGTTAGGCTCAGTAGCGATTTCAGCGTCACGGCCTACGATAAACTCTGTGCAATATGTGAATGTGATATCGTCATCAAATTCAGCAGCAGCGCTACGGAAAGCATCTTCCTCTTCTTCGTCACGAATATCTTCCTCAGTAGCTTCGATAACAACGCCGTCTTTGATAACAGAAAGCATACCCTCGAAAATAACGAGAATACCCTTACCACCAGCATCAACAACGCCGGCTTTCTTAAGAACAGGGAGCATAGATGGAGTGAGGTTTAACGCATTTTCAGCTTCCTCACAAACGATTTCCCAGATTTCAACTGCATCTGTAGTATCAGCAGTAGCTTCAACAGCAGCTTCAGCAGCCATACGACCTACTGTAAGCATAGTACCCTCAGTAGGCTTCATAACAGCCTTGTACGCAGCATCTACACCGAGTTTGAGAGCCTCAGCTAAATCTTTACCAGAAGCTTCTGTCTTACCCTCTAAACCAGAAGAGAAACCTCTGAAGAAAAGTGAAGTGATAACACCTGAGTTACCACGAGCGCCTCGAAGCATTGCAGAAGCAGTTTTCTTCGCGATAACGCCTACTTCGTCAGAGTCAATTTTCTCGAGTTCTCTTACGGCAGCCATAATAGTCATAGACATATTAGTACCTGTATCGCCGTCAGGAACCGGGAAAATGTTAAGGTCGTTAATACGAGCTTTCTGTGAACAGATGTTGTTAGCACCTGAAATAATAGCCTGCTTCAGGATTTGACCGTTAATCATATAAAACACATCCTTTGCTTTATAAACAATGAAACAATATTTTATTTGCGGATAAAAACGTACATACTTACAGCATTATACATTGCTGACATTATACTATAAGCAGGAAAATTTATCAAGCGATTTGAACGCTTTTCGGCATTATGCCGATTATAGTTGAAAGTTCAACAAGTATTTAATCAAAAAGTACTATTTAAGACTATATCTTTCGACCGAGTTAGTTTTACCTGTTTTTTCGTCAATATCAAAAATAACACAATCAAGTGCACATTCTCCACTTGCGTAATCAAAACGCTCAGGAAGCTTAGTTTTAAAACGATTGATGATAATTTCTTTTTTAACACCGATAACAGAATCGATAGGTCCTGTCATACCCAGGTCTGTGATATAACCAGTACCCTTTTCTAAAACACACTCGTCAGCTGTCTGTACGTGGGTATGAGTACCAAAAACCGCAGATACTCTGCCATCGAGATAAAAGCCCATCGCTTTCTTCTCGCTTGTGGCTTCGGCGTGCATATCAACAATGATGATTTTCGACTCAATCTTTTTGAGTATTTCATCTACTTTGTAAAACGGATTATCAACTCGTGCATCGATATACTCCTGTCCCATGAGATTTATAACAGATACAGATGTTCTGCCCATATCAACAGTACAGTAACCACGACCAGGAGTAGACGGAGATGGGTAATTTGCAGGTCTTATTACACAGCTTTCATCATCGAGAAAATTGTAGATTTCTTTACGCTGGAAAGTATGATTGCCTAAAGTAATCACATCAACTCCGCTTTTAAAAAGGAAGTCTGCAGACGCAGGGATAACACCATTTCCGTCGGCACTGTTTTCACCGTTACATATAACAAAATCGACGTTTTTGAGTTTCTTGAACGGCGGTAGGGTTTTTCTTAAAAACTCACAACCGACGCTGCCGATTACGTCACCAATACACAGCACTCTCATTATATCACTCTTTCTATATTGAAGCTAATCTAAGTATACCATACTTTTCATAAAACACAATTATTATTTAGCTTCTTTATCACCTTTTTCCTTTTCTTCTACCACCATCCGAGAAGCTTCAATGTCACTTTGGTACGCTATGTCTTCTATCGTGTTAAAAGTCGCTTCTAATATGTACTGATTCTTACTTGCAACAATCTTAAAATCTCTATTGCTTACATCGCAGTTCTGAAGAGAAAAGCACTCGTAAAGAAGGGCATTATTTTTCAGAATTGAGTTTGCAGTTTTCTCGCTTAACATAACATTCTTTTTATCTTTGTCATAAACCTTTTGAGTAGTAACTCTCAGCGGCAGAAAAGCATCGAAAAGACAAGCGCTTCTTGTTTCATTTTTTATGTAGCTGTTTTTCTCATCATAAAACGCATACGAATACGGAAAACAAAGCGAGAAAATCTCAACCCTCTTTGAAGTATCGCCTTCTATGAAAGCCGTTTGTTCAAAATTTTTGTTAAGTGTAAAAGTTTCCTTATGTGTCGTTTTTGCGATAACCTCGGCACTTGCACGAACAAGTTTCACTCCGCCAAGTTTATCTTTTAAAACACCGCCGACGAGCATCTGGTCTTTTACAACTGCAGAACCAGCAGAAAAAAGAGCTTCACCGTTTGCAGTATTTATGCTTATTATCTGACCATCACACTTAGCTTTAACGTTAGCAGGAGTGCTGACATCCTCGACAAAAGGAGATTTTGACTTCTCTTTTATCTCGACACTAGCGTGAGTGCCGAGTACGTTCACAGACATCCACCCTATGTCGTCTATCTCAAGCTGGGTGTTGCGACCAATCTGTGGAAAACTGACACGCGGTTTAAAAGTACCGACATATAAACCGTTTTCTTTAAGCACCGACATCACATGTGTGTAACTGACAGTTTCGAGTCCTACTACATCAATCGTCCACACGAAGTTTGACATAAAAAGTACAACTAAAACAAAGCAGAGAGCACCAGCAACAACACCGACTCGATTTTTATTCTTTTTTAGAAAAAACGGAAGTCCGCATTTTTTCTGAGTTTTTAACCTTACACTACTTTTTTTCGCAAATTTCCTCATACGTTTATAATCTTTTGCGTACATACAGGCGTACATCTTGTCGCCGTCTTTTTTTACTCCCCACAGCGGAAAGCCGTTATTTGTAACTATGTTTATAAAGCGTTCCGGAAATCTTCCGTATATCGCAAACTCTACAAAGCCACAGAAAAATCTCACAAGCTCAAGCATAAGTCACCTACATACTAAACTCTACATTGGTAATAAAACCGCTTATTATCAGCTCTTGTGGCGAGATGCACTTCAAATCAAGCGATCTGCCTTTAAAAGCAACACGACCGTGGGTCGTATTGATGCGTATTAACTCTTCGCTGAAAAACAGCACCCCACGACTACCCTCAATCACCACTTCCTTGTTAAACGAAAACTGGAGTTGTGGCAGATTAGCAAACGCTTGCAAAAGTGCGTTCTTATTACCCTCGTTATTCTTTTTCATCCTATCACCTCATCTGTATTATTTTTATGTGAGATAAGACATATATATTATTCAGGTGATGTAATGAGAAAACAAAGGTGTACAAAAACAGTACTGGAGATCGCTGTATCAACGGCGTTTATCATATGCGCTATAAAGTTTTCTAAAGAGTGTGCGCAGGGAGTATATACAGGAGTATTATTGTGCGTCAAGGTGCTCGTGCCATCGCTTTTTGTGTTTATGATAATAGCTTCTTTCATATCACAAGGCACTCTTTCATTTTTAGTAAATAAAATTTTAAAAGCACCAACAAAACGGATATTCAATCTACCCCAAAGTTCATCGTTTCTACTGATTCTATCAATACTAGGTGGTTATCCCGTCGGAGCAAAAGGAATAGAAACTTTATATAATAATGGTGAATTAAGTGAGAGCGAAGCAAAAAAGCTATCGTATATCTGCGTGTGCGCCTCTCCTGCTTTTTGTATAAACTTCGTCGCACTTTCGCTATATGAAAACAAAACGATAGGAGCTGTACTACTTACATCTCAGATAATCGCTTTTTATATCACAGCTTTCATCGTAGGAAGAACAATTAAAATAAATATTACAGAAGAAAAATCAATAAAAAGCAAAACAACCGCGTCACTTATTGACGCGGTGAATTCTGCGAGTATTTCTACTATTAATATGTGTGCTATGGTAATCGCTTTTTCAGCTTTTCTCGCCGTATTAAACAGGGTATTAAAAAAAGCTCCTGAGTTACTGAGCTTTTTAGTATCAATCAGTGAAGTCAGCTTGGCCGTAAATAAACTTGCAAACGAAATCCCTCTTTACGCTATTTCGTTTATTCTGGGATTCGGAGGGTTGTGCGTACATTTTCAGGTTTTTTCAATTCTGAAAGAAATAAAAATAAATAAATTCTTATTTTTCTTATTCAGAATTATACAGGGTATAATTTCTGCATTTATTACATATATTTTGCTTATATTCTTCCCTATCTCTACGCAGGTTTTCTCGACTGTAAACAGCGTAACACCCGCGTATTTTTCGACGATTTGGGGTGGTGTTGCACTCGTCATCACAGCGGTGTGCTTTATAAATTCGATAAATAAAGAAGAAATTATACGGAGGTAATTTTATGTGCGGTATCGCAGGATGGCTTGATAACTCGATTGATTTACGGGACAAAAGCGAAACGCTACACAATATGAGTGAAGCAATAAAAAGCAGAGGTCCCGACGAAAAGGGCGAGTATGTTACAACAAATTGTGCACTTTTACACAGACGACTTTCTATCATCGACCCACAAAACGGAAAACAACCGATGAGTTTGAACTTCAAAAACGAAACCTATATCATCGTGTATAACGGTGAGCTATACAACAGCGACGAGCTAAGGAGCGAGCTGATAAACGCAGGTCACGAGTTTTCTTCGCATAGTGATACCGAAGTTTTGCTCCATCTTTACGCACACTTTGGCAAAAACTGTGTACACAAACTAAACGGAATATACTCATTCTGCGTGTATGAAGTGAAATCAAGAACTCTTTTTATGTGTCGTGACAGAATCGGTGTTAAGCCACTTTTCTATTACCAATACACAAACGGACTTGTGTTCTCATCAGAAATCAAAGCAATTTTAGAAAGCAAAACCTTAAAACCGGCAATAAGCGAAACAGGACTTTATGAATTGTTCTTTTTAGGGCCTGCCAGAAGCTGTGGAAACGGAATATTCAAAGGGGTAAAAGAGTTAAAACCAGGTGAAATGGCAACCTATAAGAACTCTAAACTTATAAAAGAAACCTACTACCGCATAAAAGCTAACGAGCACACAGATAGCGAGAGTGAAACAATAGAGAAAACAAAGTTTCTGCTCACAGACGCGATAAACAGACAGCTAGTCACTGATGTACCGATGTGCTTTTTTCTCTCTGGTGGACTGGATTCGAGTATAATCTGCAAAACCGCTTCACAGAAATACAAAGAATCTGGAAAAGGCAATATAAATACATTCAGCGTAGAATATGAAAACAACCGCGAGTTTTTCACAAAAACCGATTTCCAGCCGAACGCTGACTTCGACTACATCAAGCTGATGGTAGATGACACAAGCTCTAATCACACCGAAATCATATTATCGTGCGAAGGTGTTTTTGAAGCGTTATACGACAGCGTAAGAGCCAGAGATTTACCGGGATACGTCGACATTGACTCTTCCCTGCTACTATTCTGTAAAGAAGTCAGAAAAGATTACAAAGTCGCTCTTTCAGGTGAATGTGCCGACGAACTTTTCGGCGGTTACCCATGGTACCACAATAAAACCCTACTTTTCGAAGAATGTTTTCCGTGGTCAAAGAGTCTTAGTATCAGACGTTCAATCTTAAAAAGCGGTATACTAAAGCACGGTGAAGAATACGTTATGAGCAGATATTTTGACACAGTCAGACGCACCGATAAATTACCAACAGACTGTGCTGTTGACAAAAGAATGAGAGAAATGTTTATGCTGAACTTCAGCTACTTTATGCAGTGCTTACTAGAGCGAAAAGACAGGTGTTCGATGTATAACGGACTCGAAGTAAGAGTGCCGTTCTGCGATTACAGACTAGTTGAGTACGCGTACAATATGCCGTGGGAGTTAAAAGCGTACGGCAAACGAGAGAAAGGTATTATCCGAAAAGCGTTCGAGAACATCCTACCGTATGACATTTGCTACAGAAAGAAAAGCCCGTATCCAAAAACTCACAATCCAAAATATATGAATATGTGTGCTGATAAAGTAGAAGAAATCTTAAACAAAAAAGGGACTGTGCTCAGTGAACTCATAAATAAAGACGCTATAAGAAACATCATTCAAAATCCTGAAGCTATCAGTTCACCGTGGTACGGTCAGCTTATGCGTGCTCCACAGATACTCGCATATATCATTCAGCTTGATTTCTGGTTCGAAAAATACGGTGTAGTCATAGAATGTTAATAATTTCGTTAAAATTTGTTTGTTGTTTATTTTAAATATGATGTTATAATAGACTCAAACACTAGAGAAAGGCGGGAGGAATTTGAAAGAGCAAAAGTACAAACAGCTAAACGACTATATGCTTGAGAGCAAAAATCGTTCGACTACAATTAAAGCTCTTCACGATATTCTACCCGTCATTATGATGGTTTTTTATCCGCTTCAGCTTGTATTCCTTTTCATAAACGAAGGATTCAAAAGCGAAGTTTTTCTGAAATCTACTTTCGTACCGCTTGGCGTTTTCATTATTGTTACAGTTCTTCGACTGATAATTAACGCTAAACGTCCGTATGAAAAATTAGGCTACACCCCTGTTGTCAAAAAAGACACCAAGGGCAAAAGCTTCCCGAGTCGCCACACAGCATCAGCTTTCATTATTGCGATGGCGTTTTTATACATTCAGACGAGTTTAGGCGTAATTATGCTGATACTCGCAAGTATAATCGCTTTAACAAGAGTTCTGTCTGGTGTACACTACATCCGTGATGTAATCGGCGGAGCGTTAATCAGTATTATTACAGGCATTTTGTGTTTCTTTCTTATATAATACCCCCTTATAAAAAAAGAGAGCAGCAGTTTTAAACTGCTGCTTTTCTTTATTTCATAAGGTTTTCAAGTTCAGATTCTGTCAGAAAGCCTTTTGCTGCTCCATTCTCGCCGATTTTGTAGGACGCAAAAGTACACGCGTATTTTAAACTGAGCTTTGCGTCGTTTGTCTTTGTATAATAATGCACAAACGACGAAAAAAGCGAATCTCCTGCACCAACCGTGTTCACTACTTCCCTGGTTTTAACCGCTTCCTGTATATGGAAACTGTCGCTTTCTCTCTCATACAGTAAAGCACCCTTGCTACCCATTCCTACTACGATAATTTCGTTATTGTAGGTGTTTTTCAGTTCTTCTACGAATTCTTTTTCACGACCTAAGATATTCTCGTTGCTTAAAAACAGAATATCCGCATTCATCATAAAGTCGCGGTTATAATCATCATTTATATCAGCCAGCACATGAACATCACACGCTATTCTCTTCCCCATATCTTTTGCGATTTTCAAAAGGTTACGTGAAAAGTTGATATTACACAGACACAGAGTATCACAATCTTCTGCTGCTTTCTTAAAAATATCTTCGTTATAACTTTTCTCCTGCATATCTTTTAAATCGCAGAATATTCTGCGTCGGCCACTTTTATCGTACAGCACCACTGACTGTGCAGTATAGCCACTCTTCTCCAGATATTCAGTAGAAATTTTATTATCAATCAGAACATTTCTGACAACCTGTCCAGCACTGTCTTCTCCTACCATTGACAAAAGTCGTACTTCGTCGGATAATGAATTAAACGCTAGACTTAAATTAAGACCAACACCCGCAGGATAAGACGAAACCCCGAAGAAGTTGTAATCAATCGGGCAATACTCCACAGGAAAATCGCTGACAGAAACTGTGGTTTCCATATTAACAAGTCCGCACACAAGAATTTTGCTCATAACAACCTCACATATTTTGATAATAAAATTGTATAATAATTTAAGATGTGAGTCAACATACAAATGAGGTGACACTATGGTATACACAATAACCTTGAATCCGGCAATCGACTTCGTAATAAACACAGACAAACTGATTACAGGAGCAATAAATCGTTCGTATTCTGACGAGATTTTCTGTGGCGGTAA
>JAFOED010000016.1 GCA_017380355.1 Ruminococcus sp.
GACTACGGACAGATTGCCGAGTGGATGGTCAGGAGGATTGCTCAGACGGAGACTATGATAGGAATGGCTCATGCCGGGGCGGTCGCAGCCGATACCCTTGATGTGGGATTCACGAAGCAATGGTCTGCCGTGATGATTCGCACGAGGGAGAGCCACCTTGCGATGGACGGAATAGAGATTGACCAAGATGACCTCTTTGAGGTGGGAGATGAACGGGCGTTGATGCGATGGCCGCATGATGATGCCTTCGGTGCTCCGGCAGGGGAAATCATCAACTGTGCTTGTGATGTGATAAGAAGACCAAAATAGAGTTGTTTTTCATAATGCTAAGATTGTTAGTCAAGGGAGGCATGGCCGTGAGGTCCTGCCTTTTTTTCGTTGTATATATCCAACATGAAATACAAATATGACAATCGCCCTGTATGTGTGTTATTTTTGCGTAAAACGCAAGCGTTATGGCAGTTAAGGAAATGAAAGAGAGAATGATGCAGAACAAGGCTACCCTTGCGAGCATCGAAATGAAGGATGACGGGCAGCAGTCCGATGTCCTTCACATCCGAGCCTACGCCCTTGCATTCGGCAAGGTGGATTCGTGGGGAGACATCATCGCGGAAGGTGCGGTGGATGCGTTCCTCAAGTCCGAGGACTTTTCAAGGATGGCACTCTGCTATCAGCATGACATGCGTGAGGTCATCGGAGTGATTACCGATGCGGGAGTGGATGGCAAGGGTATGTGGATTGAGGCCGATGTGCTTCCGACCACTACCGGAAAGGATGTGCAGACACTCATCCGAGCATGTGCGGTCAAGGAGTTCAGCATCGGCTACTATGCGGATGAGTACCATTTTGAGAAGCGCGATGGATTCATGCAGGACATCCGCATTCTGCGATATTTACTTAAAGTCAAGAGAACTCAGATTCAACAGCGAAGTATCACGTGTTTGTATGATTATTAAAATCACATCTTCTACAGATATTTCTGCTTTTGATATCGTACAGAATCTCTTCCCTGACAAGTCTAAGGATTTTGTCATCAATATTAATGAAACTGACATTACCCTCGTTAAGGAGATTAAGCCGGGTATCGACAGTAAAGACCTTGAAAAACTCGCCGGCTCTATCGTTGACACTCTTTCTACAGAGTTCTACACACACTGTGTTGTTGGTATCGGTACTACTGTTGTTGGTATCAAAGACCTCGCAAAATCTTTCAAAGAAGCTCAGGTTGCTCTTGAAGTGGGCAAGGTGTTTGACACAGAGCGTACTATCATCAGCTACGATAACCTCGGTATCGCACGTCTTGTTTACCAGCTCCCTACAACATTATGTGATATGTTCTTAAAGGAAGTTTTCAAGCGCGGTTCTATCGAGAGTCTGGATCAGGAAACACTCTTTACTATCCAGAAGTTCTTTGAGAACAACTTAAACGTATCAGAAACTTCAAGAAAGCTCTTCGTACACAGAAACACTCTCGTGTACAGACTTGAGAAAATCAAGAAGATCACAGGTCTTGACCTTAGAGAATTTGAAGACGCTATCGTATTCAAAGTAGCTTTAATGGTTAAGAAGTACCTTTCATCAACTCCTACAAAGTTCTAATACATAATATACACGCCCGTGCAGTGATGCGGTAATTGCACAAGAAAACACAAGCGGTTATTTAAGGACGGTTAATATGATTGAATTTCGTAATGTTTTTAAAACATATTCTAACGGTACACATGCGCTCAATGGTATCAACTTAACAGTTGAAAAAGGCGAATTTGTCTTCATCGTTGGTGCGTCAGGTGCCGGAAAAAGTACATTTTTAAAGCTTATCATGCACGAAGCAACTCCTTCAAAGGGTAGCGTTATCGTAAATGGTATGCATCTCGAAAAAATGAAGAGAAGACAGGTACCATATCTTCGTCGTACGATGGGTATCGTGTTCCAGGACTTCCGTCTTATCGGCAAGATGAGCGTATACGACAACGTTGCGTTTGCGATGCGCTGTATCGGCAAAAAAGGTAAGACAATTAAAAAGAGAGTTCCATATATCCTTGAACTCGTTGGCTTAAAGGACAAAGCCCACAACAAACCTAGTGAGCTTTCCGGTGGTGAACAGCAGCGTGTAAGCTTAGCGCGTGCGCTTGTTAACAACCCACAGATGATTATTGCCGATGAGCCTACAGGTAACATCGACCCTGAGTTATCATACGAGATTATCGAGCTTCTTTCCGAAATCAACAAGAGAGGCACTACTGTGCTTGTCGTAACACACGAGCACGACCTTGTTGAGAATTTCAACAAGCGAGTTGTCAGAATCGAAGGCGGCAGAGTCGTCAGCGATACAAAAGAAGACACAATGGTTGCTATATAATCGGAAAGGAATATCAATATGAATTTCAGTAGTTTTGGCTACCTCATAAAAGAGGGCTTTAAAAATATCTGGTCAAACAGAATGATGAGCCTTGCGTCTGTAGGTGTGCTTATTTCATGTCTTATCCTTACCGGTTCAGCTATTATGCTGTCGGTTAACGTATCGACAATCGTTGAATCAGTCGGTGACTCAAACGTCACAACCGTATATCTCGAGGACGATATCTCTGAACTCGAGGCGGTGTACATAGGAAAATCGATTTCTAAAATTGATAACGTTACACAGGCTGATTTTTACCCTAAAGACGAAGCTATCCTTGATTATAAGGAAATTTTAGGCGAAGAAGTTTTTGCTAATATGACAGGCGACGACAACCCACTGCCACACGCATATCACGTTGTTATGGCTGACCTGTCGCTTTATGACCAGACAGTACAGGAAATACTCAAAGTTGACGGCGTCGACTCGGTTGACTCTCGAAAAGACGTTGCCGAGAAGCTGACAAGCCTCAACACACTTATCACAACTATGAGCTTCTGGATTATCCTTGCACTTGCGATAATCTCGCTGTTCATTATATCAAACACCATCCGTATGACTATGTTCTCACACAGATTCGAGATCAGTATTATGAAGTCAGTCGGTGCAACAAACGCTTTCGTTCGAATTCCGTTTGTTATCGAGGGTATCATCATCGGTCTTACTTCGGCTGTTATTTCGGTTGGTGCACTCACTGTTCTTTATGATGCGGTAATTAAAGCAGTGGAGAATATTCTGCCGATGACAAATTATGTTGCATTTACAGACGTTATGTGGTATATTATCTTAGCGTTTGTCGGTGCTGGCGTAGGCGTCGGCGCGCTTGGTAGCTTACTTTCAATCAGAAAGTATCTCAAAAAAGAGGGTAACGAAATACTCGGTTGGTAATTATTTTCTTACATTTTCCGACCAATTAGCACGCTTCCTTTCGCGGAAACTCAGGGAAGCTAAAAGGAGACAGTATGTTTAAAAGAATACTAGCATGTATCGTGTGCCTTAGCATGATCTTAGGCTGTGTGCTGTCCGTAACAGCCACAGACGTTGATGAGATTAAACAGAAGCAGGAAGCGCTTGAACAGCAGAGCGCTGAATACGAAGCTATCCTTGCTGAAAAGAATGCTGCAGTAGAAAAACAGCAGGAATATGTTGACGCTATTGTCGGCAAGGTTGAGACTGTTACAAAGGAAATCCAGCTCAGCCACGAGAAAATCGCTCTCTTAGACGAGCAGATTCTCGAGAAATCTAACCTCATCAAAGAGAAAAATGAAGAAATCGAAGAGAATATGGAAGTTCTCCGTCAGCGTATCAAGACAATCTATCTCGCAGGTGACGTATCATCTCTTGAGATTATCATGGGCGCTAAAGACTTCTCAGATTTTCTCGATAAAGTACAGCTCGTAAAGAGCGTTTCTGCTCACGATGAGAAGCTTATCAACGATATTCAGGCTCAGCTCGACCAGATCAGCGCCGAGAAAGAAGCTCTCCAGCTTGATAAGGTAGACCTCGAAGATGAGAAGAAGAACCTCGAAGAAAAACAGTCAGAGCTTAATAAGCTCCTCGCTGAAAATAAAGAAACTCTCGCAACTTTACAGGAAGAAAGCGACGATGTTTTACATCAGCTCGCTATGACAGAAGAGCAGATGGCACAGCTTGATGACGAGCTTGCTCAGTACTACAGAGATTTAGCGGCTCAGCAGCAACAACAGCAGCAGAAGCCTTCACCAACTCCACCACCAACACCGGTTGTACCATCAACAGGCGGTTATGTATGGCCATGTCCTGGTCACCACAACCTCACTTCTATGTTTGAGGAGTGGCGTGGATACTACAACCACGGTGCGCTTGATATTGCCGACGGCAGTATCATGGGTGCGACAGTTGTTGCGGCAGCTTCAGGTACAGTAGTTGCTACTAACTCTTCTTGTCCTCACAACTGGGGTAAGTACTACTCCTGCGGTTGCGGCGGCGGTTACGGTAACTATGTGTGGATTAACCACGGCAACGGTAAAGAGACAGTTTACGCTCACCTTACCTCTGTTGCGGTTTCTACAGGTCAGCGCGTTTCTGCTGGTCAGTACTTAGGTACTGTAGGTTCAACAGGTCACTCAACAGGTGCACACTTACACTACGAAACACGTTTCAACGGCGTTAAGTACGACCCGTTAAGCGAGTATTAATTTAATACTAAACTACATACCCCTTGCATATACTTGTGTATAGTTTATGCAGGGGGTTTTTGTATGCTGACAGCCTTGCACGTCGTAAATGTGCAGTATAATAATGTGTTCTCACGGATTTTTTCTCACCTTTTAAGTGACAAGGTGACAGTAGAAGTGCGTGAAGTCGACGCGCTAAAACTCAGGTGCGTTACATATATAAAACGACACAAAAATATTAACGTTAGAAAGCTGGATAAAGCGGTGAAATCCCAGCGCAACAGACTGCTTCTCAGCGATTTCGATGTAATGGAAGAGCTGAGACCTTTTGGCTACAAGCCGTTTTACTCGAGCGAGTTAAAACGACAGTTGTGTACAAATACCGCGCTTGTTTTGCTGAGCTTAGTGAAAAATACCGTCAAAGTCGGACTTGTTGACATAAACGCAGATTACACAGACTTTGTGAAGTACCTGCTGAAATTCACTGACGATTTAACAGTGGTAACTTTAGCTACTAAAGTCTACACGCAGACGGCAAATATGCTTTTAGAAGAAACGGGAGCACCGATAAGGCTCTCTAAAACTGCCGATTCGCTGAGTGATTGCGATTTAATCATCGCGCCAAAAGGCGTAGAGGATACCAAAGTTTTCAAAAAAGACGCCCTGATACTAAGCGACAGAAAGCTTAAGGATAACACCCACAAAAACTATGTTTTTGACTACGTAGTGGAGCTTCCTGATTCGCTTTGTGGTCTGTGTCCGAGTTATCTTGATAAAACATATCTGGCGTCTGCTTTGTACAGTGTAGAAAAGCTCTATCGCTTAGGTTCACTCATTCCGACACTTGTTGTGTGCGAAAACACAGTCCATACTATCGCGTCGCTGAAAAATAAGCTCAGGGTGACAAGATAAAAACTTGACATAATGCCGATAAATGCTATAATACTAACTATGCGCAGACTAATATCTTAAAGTTTATCTGAAAGGACATATATACTATGGCTAAACCGGTTATGCTTACAGCTGACGGCTTAAAACAGCTGGAAGAAGAACTTGATTACTTAAAAGGCGAAAAACGTAAAGAAATCGCCGAGAAAATTAAGGTTGCTCGTTCATACGGCGACTTATCTGAGAACAGCGAGTACGATGACGCTAAAAACGAACAGGCTATCTTAGAAGCTAGAATCGTTACTATCGAGGCTACTCTCAAAAACGCTGTTATCATCGACGAAAATGATATGAACAGTGAGCACATCCACATTGGCTCAAAAATCAAAGTTGAAAACATCAAGATGGGTAAAGAGTTTGAATACAAAATCGTTGGTTCAAGCGAGTCAAACCCTAGAGAAGGAAAAATCTCTGACGAGTCACCAATCGGCTTAGGCTTACTCGGTAAGAAGGTCGGCGACGTTGTTGAGATTGACGCTCCTGCCGGAGTTATCGCACTCAAGGTGCTTGAGATTTCAAAATAAGATTTTTTGGGCGGCTCCACACAGTCGCCCATTTTTAGGTTTATTGAAAGAGGGATTTTTATGGCAGAAAATCAGAACAAGAATCAGAATCAGGAAAATTTATCAGAAATTTTACAGATCAGACGCGACAAATTAAGCGCTCTTCAGGAAGCTGGACAGGACCCATTCCTCGTTACTACTTCTGACAGAGATATTATGTCCGACGAGGTTATCGCTCGTTTTGAGGAACTCGAGGGCAAGGACGTTTGCGTTGCAGGTCGTATTATGTCTAAGCGCGGTAAGGGTAAAGTTATGTTTATGGACATCCACGACCGCGGCGGTAAAATCCAGATTTTCGCTAAATTCGACGATTTAGGCGAAGAAGTTTACAAAGGTCTTAAAAAGTGGGACATCGGCGACATTATGGAGGTCAAGGGCTTCGTGTTCAAGACTCAGATGGGCGAAATCAGTATCCACGCTAAGGCTGTAAAACTTTTAGCTAAATCACTTCTTCCACTCCCTGAGAAATACCACGGTCTTACTAACACTGACCTTCGTTACCGTCAGCGTTACGTTGACCTTATCATGAACCCTGACGTAAAGACTACTTTCGTTAAGCGTAGCGCTATCATCAAGTCTATCAGAGAGTATCTCGACAATAATGGTTACATCGAAGTTGAGACTCCTATTCTTAATACTATTCCTGGCGGTGCTGCTGCACGTCCGTTTACTACACACCATAACTCTCTTAACCTCGATATGTATATGAGAATCGCTACAGAGCTTTATTTAAAGAGACTCATCGTTGGCGGTATGGAGAGAGTTTACGAAATCGGTCGTAACTTCAGAAACGAGGGTATGGACGTTAAGCACAACCCTGAGTTTACTTGTATTGAGTTCTACGAAGCGTACACAGACCTATACGGTATGATGGACAGAACAGAACAGCTCATCAACAAGGCTTGTGTGACAGTTAACGGCACAGACCAGATTGAGTATCAGGGCGAGAGTATTAGTTTAGCTCTTCCATTCAAGCGTGTTACTATGATTGACGCTGTAAAAGAGTACACAGGTATTGACTTCAACGAGTTCTACTGTGACACAGAGAAGGCTAAAGAAGTAGCAAAAGAGCTTCACCTCGAAGTGAAGTCTACTGATACATGGGGCAACATCTTAAACTCTGCTTTCGAAGAGTACGTTGAGGATAAGCTCGTGCAGCCTACATTCGTATGTGACTATCCAGTAGAGGTTTCTCCACTTACAAAGCGTAAGCAGGACAAGCCTGAGCTTGTTGAGCGTTTCGAGCTCTTCTGTAAAATCGGCGAACTCGCTAATGCGTACACAGAGCTCAACGACCCAATCGACCAGAAAAAGCGTTTCGAGCATCAGCTGATGCTCAGAGAAGCAGGCGACGACGAAGCTAATATGATGGACGACGATTTCGTTACATCACTCGAGTATGGTATGCCACCAACAGGCGGTGTAGGTATCGGTATCGACAGACTTGTAATGTTACTTACTGACTCTGCATCTATCCGCGACGTTATCCTCTTCCCAACAATGAAGCCTATTGAGAAGTAAACATAAGTATTTATCAGGGTTTTGGGGTTACTAAACTTTATGAAAAAGTGAATTTACCCCAAATTTACCCTAAACGAATTGAAAATACACAAAGATTAAGGGACTGCTTTTTTGCAGTCCCTTTTTTGCTCATTGGTACTAACCTATATCTGTTAATAAATATAATACATATTATATTGACAAACTATCGTTATAACGATACAATATAGATAAAGAATAAACTATCGTTAAAGCGATACAATGATTAGAAGGTGTTATTGATGATGAATAAATTAACTATATATCATGGCTCGAGCAAAATTATAGAAAGACCTTTGTTTGGAGCAGGCAATCCGAATAACGATTATGGATTAGGTTTTTACTGCACAGAAACATTAGACCTTGCGAAAGAATGGGCTTGCTCTGCTGAAACTGATGGCTATGCAAACAAGTACTCATTGAACACTGATGGGCTAAGTCGCTTCCGGTAAGTTTTCTTACCCCTTCCGCCATTTTTGCTACGCATTCTGAACTTACTGCACCATACCTGTTTATGATTTCTTCCGGTACTTCCAGAAC
>JAFOED010000017.1 GCA_017380355.1 Ruminococcus sp.
ACGAGGTCTTTTTTATGAAGTATAAGCAGAAAATAGCAACTTTTAACCTGTTAAATCGCTGCATTGCACCGCCCTATGGGTGCTTTTTATTTTCGCGTTTTTCTTGCTTTTTTCGATATTTTATTTTATACTCTTTACGTACAATCCTATGAGAGGGGGAGTAAAGTGAGTAAACTTAAACACGATATCAGTGTGCGTTTTGCAAAACTGATAAATATCGTAATGGTGACTCTGCCGTTTATCGGGTGTTGGTTTTTGTACTACGACAACAAAATCGAAAACACAAACGAAAGGTACGGCGATCTGATTATCATCGCGCTTTTTGTGCTCTTCTACATCATTTTCGCTCGTGTTTACGACGCTTTTCTCATATCTCTCAACCGAATATCAGAAATGATTTACAGCCAGGCACTAGCAATCCTGATTTCTGACGCTATAATATTTTTGATTATGTGGGTGATTAGTGAGCACTTCCCTAACCCACTACCCGGACTTATTACGCTTGCTATTCAACTTGGACTAACTATAATCTGGTCTGTTTTAGCTCACAAAGGCTATTACAAAACCTTTAAAGCGAAAAAATCACTCATTATTTTCGGATACCGTATTGGTATGGAAAATCTTTTCCGCGAATACGGACTAGAGAAAAAATTCGACATACAAAAGTCTGTTCATATAGACGACTGTATAAATAACCTTTCGCTCCTCAACGGATACGAAGCTGTGTTCATCAGCGGTATCAAAAGCCACGAGAGGAACACTGTTCTTAAGCACTGCATCAAAAATGATATCTGTGTTTACGTATTGCCGAAAGTCGGCGACCTTATTATGAGCTCAGCTAAAAAGATGCATATGTTCCACCTGCCTGTACTCAGAGTAGAGAGATATCATCCACACCCTGAAACCCGACTAATCAAACGTATTTTTGATATTTTAGTCTCACTTATTATCATTATTCTCACAAGTCCTGTGATGCTCGTCACCGCACTCGCAATCAAATTCTGTGATGGTGGTCCGATTTTCTACAAGCAGGAAAGACTCACTAAAGATGGGAAAGTTTTCAAAATAATTAAGTTCCGTTCTATGCGTACAGATGCCGAAAAAGACGGAGTCGCACGACTCTCCAGCGGTGACAAAGACAACCGTATCACACCAGTCGGAAAAATAATCAGAAAACTTCGAATTGACGAACTTCCTCAGATGTTTAACATCTTATCGGGTAATATGAGCTTAGTCGGTCCTCGTCCTGAGCGACCAGAAATAGCTAAGCAGTACGAAGAATTTTTACCAGAATTCGCATTAAGACTTCAGGCTAAAGCGGGACTTACAGGCTACGCTCAGGTCTACGGAAAGTACAACACCACTCCGTATGACAAGCTTCAGATGGATTTAATGTACATATCAAATCCGAGCCTTATGGAGGATTTACGTATCATTTTTGCGACCATTAAAATTCTCTTTTTACCTGACAGCACCGACGGAATCGCTGAAAACCAGACCACAGCTCTGCAAAACAATGACAAAGAAGAAGAAAAAGAAGAAATCTTCTTTTAATTACAAAAAATTAAAGCACTCACCATTTAGGGTGAGTGCTTTTTGTTTATCAATATATAATTGTGATACTCAAGAGATTGTCAGCTGTCTCATAAACGATAGTTTTACCGCTTAATACAGGAACATCTGCCCACTTCCTGTTTGTAAACAGATCTTTAACCGCCTTTTTATACTCGCTCTTACTTGCAAATTTTATGTTGATATTACCCTCAGCTTTCTGAGCTTCTGCTATAGCACAAATCTTTGAGAAATCATAGGTGTTAAGATACGCACCCTCACACGCATAGTAGCTGTAATCAAGAGAGCTACACGAAGGTGTCATAACCTTATACTCTGGTGTGTGATCAGATTTGAGCGTTGCATCGTCAACGTTAAAGTACCAGTAGCGTGTGTAATGAGGATAATCCTTTGAGTCAGGGTCATCCCAAGTTACGTCCATCCAGTAGTACTTGCCGTCGAGCTTCATAAAGTTCCACGCATGACCGCCACCAGCGTCTCCGTCGATGTACTCACACTCGATGCCGAGCATATTCATAATAAGCTGATATGTTTTTGCGTAGCCGTCACAAACAGCAAGGTCGTTTATAAGAGCACCATAAACAGTGTGCGACTGCTGACTAGAAACTTGTGGCTTTGTTTTGCTGTCTTTATCAGAGCAGAAGTGGTCATACGTAACGTTATCAACCAGATAATCGTGCACAAACTTCATCTTATCATAGTCAGTTGGATATGTTGACGCCTGTGTTGCAATATCTCTGGCTGCAGTCATAACGGCGTCTATATAGCCGTTTTTATCGGTAGTATAGTTCCAGTAATCATAACACATTATTTCATACTTTATACCCTGTGAACCGAATCCGCCCGTACTATTAGCTTTCCATCCGCCATTCAGCCAGAAAAATTCAGGATGGTCAGCATAAAGTGCGTCATACGCTCTGTAAGACGCATCAACGTATGTATTATAATCGATATCGTCGATTGTAAGGCTGAGCTGACCTGACGAGAGAGCTTTGGCCATTTCATCGTAGATGTGCTTTTCAACATTGTTGAGTTCATTATACATCCTGCCACGATAAATCGTAGTATCCATCAACCCGGTAGGGTCCTCAGTAGGAGCTTCTGTCTGCATCTGAGTTTCAGATATGTCTTCTGTATAATCCTCTGTAAGGTCTTGTGTATCAATCTCGGTTTTTTCTTCAGTTTCAGCTACAGTTTCGATTACTATATCATCAAAGTCAATCGGGTCGATATCGTCATTATTGATGAATCCAAAGAAGATGATACCTATAACCCAGAATATCATCACGATAATAATAACCGAACAACCACAGCCACAGCCTTTCTTTTTCTTAGCCATAACTGCACCCCCCTTAAGCTTTTATATCGCTTATGGCGATATCAGGGTACTTTTTACGGATAAGACGAATAACCGTTTTCTCGTCTGTGCTGTCTGCTGCTGATAACTTATGTATGATAACAAAGCATACAACATAGAGTAATATAATAAACACGTAGAATAAAACAACAGCAACACGACTTGTAGAGAAATCTCTGACAAAGGTGTAAACCGCGTGAAGCAGCACAGGTACAAAAAAGCTCAGTACGATATACGGAGCACTCTTAAACGGCTTCTTCTGTTCTATCTTGCCACTTGACATAAGATTCTTTTCGTGTTTCTTCGCAAGCTTATAGGTGTGCCAGAATGTGTAGAAGCAACCCATAATCACTGAGAAAGTCACCTGTGCAGGAAGGTTAGTAACCGTTCTTAAAATAAAGAAATCCCAACCATCTACAACACCGTAACGGACATTCTCAACAAACGCAAAACCAACCGCTACAAAAACAGAGTAAACCACTCCGTCAAAAAGCGAGTTGAAATTCTTATTCTTAAAAGTGATGAGGAATAAAACGAGCCACTTAAACAGCTCTTCTATCAGCGCAATAGCAATTAAACTGATACTCAGAATATGACCCGCCTGTGCGACTGTAGAAGCATACTGTGGAAGACCGGTTATACTGAACTCAATATACGGCGCAAACACTTTGTCGACTACACCGATAAGTAAATTTTCGCAGTAATAAGCCGGCATATACACCACAGCTCCCGCAAAAAACAGCAACAAAAGTAACCAGATTGGTTCTTTTTCAGCTCTGTCTTTAACGTAAATATAAAAGCACAGGAACACTGCAGGTATAAAAGTCACCGCAGATAATACAAATATATTCATAGACATTCCCCCTATGAAAAAATATTATCATACGGGTTTACAAAAGTAAATATACAGAACAATTAATATATCCAAAAATCGGCAAGATTTTTAATCAATGATGGTGATGATGATGGTGTGCGTGCTCATCAATATTCACTTCGCACTTTATAAAATGACAGTGCTCGTTTTCACTTTCAAGTTCAAGTGTCACGTGTGATATTTTAAGCTCACTGAGTATGTGTCTTACTTCTTCTTTTATATGGCTTGGGTCAGAATTTGTCACAATATGCATTGATGCGTAGTTGCTCACAGTATCCATACTGAAAACATGAACGTGATGTACACCGAGCACTCCGTCTATTTCACTAATACTCTCTTTGATTTTATCTACAGATACGCTTTTTGGAGCTTTCATCAGGAAAAGGTCGAGTACCTTTTTCATATTTTTTACTGCGTTTATAAGGATGAAGAGAGCAACACCTATTGACATAATCGGGTCGATAAGCGCAAAGTCAGTAAATCTCATTACCACAGCACCTATAAGTACTACTACCCATCCCAGCACGTCCTCTAGCATATGAAGGTTAACTGCTTTCTGGTTTAACGACTCCCCTCTGTGAGTAAACATAGCTGCTAAAAAGTTTACCGCAACACCCACAATAGCGAAAATAATCATCTTATCGTAGTCGATGACTTTAGGCTCAATGATATTTCTCACAGCGTTAATAACGACCAGAATTGAACCCACAGCTAAAATCACAGTTGTCACAAAACTGGCAAAAACGGAATATCTTAAATAACCGTAAGTATAGTTTTTGTCAGGCTGTTTCTTACTTTTTCTCTCAAGAAAATACGAAAAGCCGATTGAAGCCGCATCACCTAAATCGTGTACAGCGTCAGACATAATCGCCACGCTGTTTGTAAGTAAACCGCCAAAAAACTCAAATACCGCAAATGACAGGTTAAGAATAAATGCAATCAGAATGTTTCTTTGTGTTTTCATAATACCTCCGTTGACTTTCACTAAAAAGTCATATAAAATATGTTGTGGAACATCTTGTTCAGTTATTATACTATGCAAAACACACCCTCATTTCAACACACAAATAACTCAGCGTGTCAGATACTGAACAATTCAAAGAAAATGTACGGAGGAAAATATGGACAGACGACAGAGGAAAAGCCGAGAAGCGATACTAAAAGCTTTTATCGAGCTTTTATCACAGAAAAACGTAAACCAGATTACAGTAAGCGAGATTATCGAGCGTGCCGATGTAGGCAGAGCAACGTTCTACGCGCATTTTGAAACAAAAGACTTCCTTCTAAAAGAACTTCTCGAGGAGCTTTTCTGTCATATTTTTGATGTTTCCACCGAAAGCGGACACGACCACAAACACTTATTCTCGTGCGATAGCGACAGCTCAGTTTTTCAGCATCTTTTTGAACATCTGCAAAAAAACGACAACCAGATTCTCGCTCTTTTAAAAAGCGACAACAACGAACTTTTTCTCAGGTATTTCAAAGAAGGACTCAAAGAGCTTATCGCTGACCAGATTGAGCTTTTCAATAAAGAAAAAGCTAGTAAGCTTCCGCGTGACTTTTTTGTTAATCACATCGCGTCAGTTTTTGTCGAAACTATAAGATGGTGGATTGACGACAAAATGCGACTTACTCCACAGGAAATAACAGAGTATTTCTACATTGCTGTATAAGAAAAGCCCGAGTGATTTACACTCGGGCTTTAGTTTTTATTTATTCTTTTTATTAGTGATCAGCTTTCTTAATATATCTACAGGGATAACGATTAGTGAGAGAGCGAAAATAACAAGCCACTGTTTGTAATCGAGTGGACATACGCTGATTGCCTTTCCAAGGAAAGTACAAGCGAGCACTACACCTACGACAATTCCTATAGCAATACGGAAGAAAAGTTTGTTTTTACCAAGTCCGCTGAAAAGGTTAAGCTTTTCTGTACGGATGTTAAAGCCGTTAAATGCAGCCATGAAACATAACAGTGCAAAACGAGCAGTAAGAGCTGATTCTTCTGTAGGGAACATATTACTTAAAGGTGTGAATATTATAATCGCAAACGCTGCTAAGAACGAAACTGTACTTACACCGATTCTAAGTTTCGCACCATTAATAAACAGACCCGTTCCCTTCTTAATTGGCTTTTCAGTCATATACTCAGCTTTCGGAGGCTCGCTTCCAAAAGACAGAGAGTTTAAAGAGTCCATAATAATGTTGATGATAAGAATCTGAACCGACGCGAGGATTGAACCCGCTGCAAACAGCGGATAAGCCATCGACGAAATAAGAAGTGCGATATTAATCGGAAGCTGGAACTCTAAGAACATCATAATGTTGTGCATAAATGTTCTACCAAGCTCTACCGCCTTGACAACAGACGCAAAATTGTCGTCAGTTAAAATAATATCAGACGCTTCTTTAGCAACGTCACTACCTGTCTGCATACCAAAACCTACGTCAGCTTTCTTTAACGCAGGTGAGTCGTTTACACCGTCGCCTGTCATGGCTACAGAATATCCAATCTGCTGAGCAAGAGTTACGAGTCGAAGCTTTGTGTTAGGAGAGCAACGAGAGATAACTCGCAGTTTAGGGATGATGTTGATAACCTCTTCATCGGTGAGTTTTTCGAACTCATCGTTTGTGAGGGCTACGTCGCCATCAACATAAATACCACATTCTTTTGCAACCGCAATAGCTGTCTGGATGCTGTCGCCAGTAATCTCAATAACCTGAGCTCCTGCTTCTTTTGCAACACGCACCGCATCAGGGACTTCCTTACGGATAGGGTCAACAACGCCGATAATTCCGAGAAGAATCATATCATTTGGCAGTTCGTTTTCGGTCAATGTGCCACTGTTCTTTGCGAGAGCAATACAACGGATAGAACGAGAGTTAAGCTCTTTTACAACCTCATCAATCTGAGCTCTGTTTTCAAAAGGCTTAACTTCGCCGTCTTTTGTCATTATCTTTGTACAGCAATCGATAATTTTCTCTGTCGCACCCTTATAATAAGTGTAACGATCAGATGTAGTCACAGCAGAATACTTGTTAGAACTTGTAAATGTCTGCTTATCAAGAATTGCCGTGTTATTAACAATAGACTTTGCTTCACCCGAAGTGACAAGTGAAAGTACCGCACGGTCAATAGAGTTACCGCCTGTGATTCTCTCTTCAGAATCGTAGGTCGCACTGTTATTAAGCACGATGTTGAGTTTGAGCTCCTTAAACAGTTCGCTGTCTTTGTCGACCTCAACACCAGTATAATCAATCACACAATCTGGTGACATAACGCCTGTTGTAAGTGTACCTGTTTTGTCGGTACAGATAAGATTAACGTACGCAAGTTCAGGAATCTTACCTGGATTTTTCGCAAGAATGTTGTAGCGTTCCATAGTGCGGACGTTCTGCTTTGTAACGAGCTTTACGATAAGAGGCAAGCCCTCAGGAACAGCCGCAACGATTATAGTGAGCGCAACCGAAACGTTGGACGCGATTTTCTGTACAGTGTCTAAGAAGCCCTGAGAAAAATACTCTTTAAAACCAACCTCAGCGATACCTGTAGCCATTAAAATGATAAATGTAATAAGTGCCGCAAGGGTACCCCAACGAGAGATGAAGTCGCTTAATTTATCGAGAGCTATGTCGAGCGCAGTTTTCGGCGCTTCTAAAGTCTGCATTTTAACGAGAGTATCACCGTTTACGGTATTCACTCCGACATCGGTGACAATCATCTTACCTTCACCACTCATAACACAAGTACCGGCAAAAAGACAGTTCTGGTTAGTGTACGCGTCAGTAGATGTAGTCTTAACGTGAACGTAATCAGGCACAGGAGTTTTTCTGCATTCCTTGGTTTCGCCGTTGATAGCTGCGTTGTTAACGTCAACCTTACCTTCGATGATGTAACCGTCAGCGAAAATCTCGCCACCGATACCGATACACACGATATCCCCTACGACAAGCTCGTCCTTATTGATAGAAATCATCTCGCCGTTACGGATAACGTCACAGTATCTTACAGAGCTGCGAAGTCGCAGTTCGTTTGCTGACTTCTGTACACCCAGTCCGGTACGCACAGCGATAAATGTAACGATACCGAGTACGAGCATAATCATAATCGGCTCGGAAAATTCCATAATACCGAGTATAGCTAAAACAAGCTGTACGAGCGCAATAGCGATAAGTATGAGAGTGATTTTTTCACTCAGTGCTTCAAGCGCAAAGTTATACCACTTTTTTTGTTTAGGTTCAGGGAGTTTATTCGAGCCGTGCTCTTCTCTGCTCCGTAAAACCTGTTCGTCTGTTAAGCCTTTCATAAAAAGCCTCCTACATATGTTTCCGTCGTATATTTTATCACTAGTATTTTTGCGTTTCAATAGAGATTTTATTATTTAACAAATATTTAACTTTTATTATGCACGCTATTAATACACTTAATATGCCCCACAAACCCGCATAGAATCTATACTGCAAGCGTTACTTGACAAAATCAAGTGAAATGTGCTTTATTTTTTGACCCCTGTGATATATAATTAAGTCGAAAAAGGAAGTGGCTTTTTATGAATATAGGCGAAAAAATTCAATTTTACAGAAAACAGAATAATATGTCACAGGAAGACCTCGCAATAGCGCTTAACCTCAGTCGTCAGACAATTAGTCTGTGGGAGACTTCGCAGACCGTCCCGACGATTGATAACCTCATCAGATTAAGTGAGATTTTTACAGTTTCGGTCGACGAGCTTATAAAAGGTGAAAGCGTAGCAAATACAGAAAAAACCAACGAAACAGAAACTCCACGCGAAAAATATACCTTCAACTTCGACGATAAAGATGAAAAAGCGGTAACAAAAACCTCACGCGCACCACTTGTAAGAGCGATTATTATATTTTCGACCGCGTTTGTGTTAGTATCCGCTTATCTGGTGGCTGTAGCACAAGCCGACAACTACATTATCGCTTTTTTACTCGGCATGCTGGTCTTAGGTATTTTAGTTTATACAAGAAGTCTTACATCGTTTAACAAACGCGAAAAAGAAGCGTTCACACGCATAAAAACCACCACCTACGACTATGAGCTTTATCAAGACTATATGGTTTTAAAGCTCTCTCGTGAAAATGAACTTTTATGCACTCAGAAGATGTACTACAAAGACATCAAAAACGGAATAAACTCAGACAACCACATTTTGTACGTCTACGGCAACCAGCTGTTTTTCGTAAGAAAATCGGACTTATCAGAAAACTCGGTTTTCTACAATTTTATAAAAACAAAAACAGGCAAAATAAAGGATACGCAAAAGGCGTATAACAGACATCGCACCCTCTCGATAGTTTTGTTTATACTGTCACTTGTAAGTATAATGTTGGGTTTATCTGTCGCAGCATGGATATCAACTAAAAACTATATGTACGAATCCAACTTCTGGGTGTTTTTCCTCTTTACTCCTATTACAATAGGTTCTACGATTTACGGATTTATACTGAAGAAGAAAGGCTATAAGTACAAGAAAAACGTTATCGCAGGCATTATTATGACTGTACTATTGTGTGCTTTTGGTTCCTTCACTTTTATTTTCGCCAGCGGGTTCACTCACACCGACGAACCGATACAAAGAGCCGAGCAATTACTCGACATCGAAATTCCACAACACGAACATATCACTACTACTGATGCTTCAAGAATATTCGAATCAGGCATATACTCTTCTTTTAGCGATGTGTTCTTTGAAGAGAACAAAATGATCGATTTTGAAATGAATCTTTTGTCTGATGACAAGTGGCTCGATTCAATACCTAACGATATAATTGGTATCACCACAAACGTCCACTATACAGCTAATTATGATTACTTTCT
>JAFOED010000018.1 GCA_017380355.1 Ruminococcus sp.
GAAGGTTTCATCAGATTCTTCTGTTCAGCAGTGCTATAATAGTGCACTTGATAGCATTAAAGGAGAGTATGTCTGCTTTACTAATCAGTACTGCATATACGATGATCTTACTCTTACTGCGCTTAAAAAAGCGATGAAAAAGCACGTTGGCGCTAATATTGTAACCTTAAGTTATAAGAAAAAGAATCCTGATCTCAATATTCATATCAAGCGTTATAATTTTGATATGAAGTATATTGATGTCAATAAAGCTGCTAAACTTTATTCTTTTGTGCCATCGATGTTTTTTAGAACTGAATTCATCGGTGACCTTAAGTTCGAAGCAGTTTGCGATGAAGAGTGTATGACACTTTTCCTTATGAATCTGTGGAGAAAAGACAGCAAAATGGTGCTTTTTGAAAACACCTATATGCGCTATGATACTAACTATATTTCACTAGAGAGTACATCGTACTACGGCTGTAATAATAAAGCTTTCTATATTGAATCATTAAAAGATATTTATCTGAAAACTCTTCTCTCTTACAAAAACGAAGGCCTTGAAATTCCTAAGTGGCTCCAGAAACTTTGCTATTATCGCTTGTATTTCAAGTACTATTCTAACTTTAACGTTCGCAATAAGTTCTTACTTAACGATGGTGAAATCAAAGAATTCTTTGAGCTTTCAAAGGATGTTTTACAGTACATTCCTGATGAACTGATCCTTAATAATTCAAAGTTTGAGCAATTTATTCCACCATTTGATTTGCGTGTTTTATTTACTCACATCAAGTACGACGGAGACATGGAAAAACTTGCTTATTCCTTCTCACACGAAGACGGAAAGATGTTCTTCCATCGTTTAGGTTGCAAGTATGACTTATCTCTGCACAAAAATTTAACTGTGCGTGCGTTTAATTTCCGCAAGGGCAATTTCTCGATAGATTTACGTTTCTTTACACGTTTACTCTATGATTTCGATAACGATGTAATCTCAGTAAAAGTAAACGGTAAGGACTATCCGTGCGTTAAAAACGATATATACTACTTAGACAAGGTCTTTGGTGTTTCTATCGCTAGCTCATACACTTTCTCTGTTGATATTCCTGTAGAAGAGTTTATGAATGACGGCACTTGTGTCGAGTTCTTCGTAACTCTTAACGACGTTACTTTGCCGATGGAGCTTGAGTTCTATCGTCCACCGTCAAAGCTTAACACTATGTGTCCACACTCTTACTGGATGCTTAACGACACTTTAGCACTTGTATATGAAGATAAAAAGCTTCAGGTTAAGAGCTTTACACCGGCACAGTTGAAAGCTCGAGAGAAGAAGTTTGTAAAAGAAGCTACAAAGGCTGTTTTTGATGTAACTTTGGGTATCAAAACTAAAATTGAAAACGTTATCAATATGAAGAAACTCAGAAAAGCTTACTTTAAGCGTAAGGACGAGTTCAAAGACCGTCGTATCTGGATTTTCTTCGATAAACTCTACAAAGCCGGTGATAACGGCGAGTATGCTTTCCGTCACGCTATGAAACGAAATGACGGCATTGAGTGTTACTATGTTATCAACTCCGACTCTCTTGATTACCCTCGTTTGAAAGAAGAATTCCCTGATAACCTTCTTATTTACAATACGTTTGAGTGTCAGCTGTATTCACTTATGGCTGAGAATATCATCGCAACACATCCTGATATTATCGAGTTCTGCTCTATAAATCCTAAGCTTGCAACTGTTGTAAAAGACCTCTACAACCCTAATCTAGTGTGCATCGCTCATGGTATCACAATTCAGAAAAACGCGGATTATCAGAACCGTCTGTACGATAACACTATGTTCTACACAACAAGTTCCAAGTACGAGGTTGACCATATCAGAAAGCCTGTTTACGGTTACAGAGAAGATGAAGTTGCTCTTACAGGTCTTGCTCGTTTTGACGGACTTAAGAACAACGACCAGCGTCAGATTCTCATCACTCCGACATGGCGTCGTAATCTTGTTGGTACTGCTTCGCGTAACTCTACTCGAGAGTACTCCGATGCATTTAAGAAGACAAGCTATTATCAGATTTATAATAGTCTTATCAACGACCCACGCATTATCGAAACAGCGAAGAAAACCGGTTACAAGATTATCTTCCTGCTCCATCCTGCGATGAGTGCACAGATTGACGACTATGATAGAAATGACTACACCGAGCTTATTCAGGCTAGTGGAGACTTAAATTACGAGAAAATTCTTACTGAGTCCAGCCTTATGGTAACTGACTATTCGGGTATTCATTATGACTTCGGCTATATGAGAAAGCCGATTGTATACTATCAGCCGAAAGAAGTTCCGATGAGATTTGAAGAAGGTGCGATGAAGTTTGCGACTATGGGCTTCGGACCACTGTGCACTGAGTACGAAGAAGCAGTTAAGCTTATCTGTGAGTTTATGGAAACTGAGTGCGTTATGCCTGAAGAATTCAAGAAGCGTGCTGATGATTTCTTCGCTTTCGACGATTTTAATAGCTGTGAACGTATTTATGATGCTGTCTTAAAATGGACAAACGAGAGGAAAGTTTATGAAACAAAGTAAAATTAAACCGCTCGAGCTTGCTGATATAAGCAAATACAAAGGTGAAATATACGGCATAAGTATTATCTGGATTATGCTTTTCCACGCGATCGCTATGCTGAAAATTCACTTTACTATGGGTTTTTCATTTTTAAAACCACTTGATGCCTTTATTGGTTACGGTAATATGGGTGTGGAAGTTTTCCTGTTCTGTTCGGGTATTTTTCTGTACTTTTCATATTTTCGAAATCCTAATCCACTTGTTTTTATAAAGAAGCGTTTATCGCGACTTTTCTGGCCTGTTGTGATTATTACAGGACTTTTCTGGGTGTATAAGTACCTTATTGTTGCTCACGATACATCACTGTTTTTGAGTAAACTTACTATGATGGATTTCTGGGTATCAGGTGACCAGCAGATTTGGTTTGTAGCTTGCATTTTAGTGTGCTACCTTATCTACCCGTATATTTACGCTTATCTTTTTGAGAGTAAGTTTTTAAACAGCTTTCTTCGACTTGTTATTCTGCTTGCTATGACAGCACTTCTGACACTTGTGCTTCGTTCTACTTATCCTGATGTATATTCTAACATCGAGATAGCGTTAACACGTTTTCCTGTGTTCTTTATCGGCTGTTATTTCGGCAAGCTGGTATATGAGAAGAAAACTTTACCGTGGTATATTAACCTCATCTGCTTAGCACTTGTGATTTTCTGTTTTGTTATACTGGAACTCGGTGTTTTTAAAGGCGTATGGCGCAGATGGTTTTATATGGTCGGCGGTATTCCGCTTACATTTATACTGATTTGGGTGCTTAACTTCCTGAAGTTTAAACCACTTAACAAGTTTCTTGCATTTTTCGGTACAATCTCACTTAACCTATATGTATCCCACATTATGGTCATCAAAGTGTATCAGATGTCACCATTTATTGAGCACAAGCGTTTACTTCATTTCTTAGTGCTTATGGTGATTTTTATAATTATAGCTTATCTGGCTGAACTTCTTATCAATCTAATTACAAAGCCAAGAAAGAAAAAGGTAAAAGAAACTAAAGTAACTACTTAAAATATGAAAGGGGCGTATCGTTTTGGCTGATAAATTTGTATTAAAATCCGAATACAAGCCGTATGGTGACCAACCACAGGCTATCGATACGCTCGTTAAATCTATTAGTAGCGGCAACAAAGAGCAGACACTCTTAGGTGTAACAGGATCAGGTAAAACCTTCACGATGGCTAATATCATCGAGCGTGTAAACCGTCCGACTCTGGTTCTTGCTCATAATAAAACTCTTGCCGCACAGCTTTGTTCTGAGTTCAAAGAGTTTTTCCCTGACAACGCTGTCGAATATTTCGTTTCCTATTATGACTACTATCAGCCTGAGGCATATATCCCGTCGACTGATACCTATATCGAGAAGGACAGCTCGATTAATGACGAAATTGATAAACTCCGACACAGTGCAACTCTAGCGCTTTCTGAGCGTAGAGATGTTATCATCGTTGCGTCAGTTTCGTGTATCTACTCGTTAGGTGACCCTATTGATTACCGTAGTATGGTTATTTCACTTCGTCCGGGAATGCAAAAATCTCGTGATGAATTGCTTAAAAAACTTGTGAAACTTCAGTACGAGCGTAACGACATCAACTTTACTCGAAATAAATTCAGAGTAAGGGGAGATGTAGTCGAGATTTTTCCTGCGGCTGCTTCTGACAGAATTATCAGAGTTGAGTTTTTCGGTGACGAGATTGACAGAATCACCGAGATCAATCCACTTACAGGCGAGCTTATGGCTTCGCTTAAGCACGCAGCGATTTATCCTGCGTCGCACTATATAGTTGGCGCAGAGAAGATGAATCGTGCTATTAAAGAGCTCGAAGAAGAACTTGATGAGCGTCTTTTATACTTCAGAGAAAACGGAAAACTCTTAGAAGCACAGAGAATCGAACAGCGTACCCGTTACGATATCGAAATGCTACAGGAAATCGGTATGTGTTCAGGTATCGAGAACTACTCACGTGTGCTTTCAGGCAGAAAACCAGGTTCAGCACCATACACTCTGCTTGATTATTTCCCTGACGATTTTCTGCTTTTCGTTGACGAATCTCACGTAACTCTGCCACAGGTACGCGGTATGTACGCAGGTGACAGAGCACGCAAAACTTCGCTCATTGATTTTGGGTTTCGCTTGCCTTCAGCGTATGATAACCGTCCGCTTAACTTTGACGAGTTTTACGAGAGAGTTAATCAGGCTGTTTTTGTTAGCGCCACCCCTGGTGATTTTGAACTTGAAAAATCCGAAGTTATTGCTGAACAGATTATTCGTCCGACTGGACTTCTCGATCCTGAAATTTCCGTTAGACCTACAGAGGGTCAGCTCGATGACCTCATCAGCGAGATTAACAAGCGTGTCGATAAAAATCAGCGCACTCTGGTCACAACTCTTACTAAAAAGATGGCAGAAGACCTGACTGCTTTTTTAGAATCCCTCGATATACGCGTACGTTATATGCACCACGATGTTGATACAGTAAAACGTATGGAACTTGTGCGTGACTTACGTCTTGGTGAGTATGATGTACTTGTTGGTATCAACCTTTTACGAGAAGGTCTTGATATCCCTGAAGTATCTCTGGTCGCTATCTTAGATGCTGATAAAGAAGGCTTTTTGCGAAGCGAACGTTCGCTCATACAGACTGTCGGTCGTGCTGCGCGAAATGTTGAAGGTACTGTTATTATGTATGCTGATTCGGTTACAGACTCAATGAAGAAAACGCTCACTGAAACTAACCGACGTCGAACTATTCAGCATCAGTATAATATTGATAATAATATTACCCCTAAGACAATTGTGAAGAAAGTAGCTGACGTGCTAGAGATTTCTTCACATTCTGATGATGAGTTTGATTCTATAGGCAGAATGTCAAGGGAAGAAAAATTCAAACTTATAAATGAATTGAAAAAGGAAATGCACGCTGCAGCAAAACTCCTTGAGTTTGAGCACGCCGCATTTTTACGAGATAAAATTAAGAAATTACAAGGTAAGTAGGAGAGAGCGTTATGGCTAAACCTAAGAAACAACCTGAATATAATGAAGAGAGTATATCCGCGCTGAAAGGCGCCGATCAGGTACGTAAACGTCCGTCGGTTATTTTCGGCTCAGATGGAATTGAGGGATGTCAGCACTCGGTTTTTGAGATTCTTTCAAACTCTATCGATGAGGCTCGTGAGGGCTATGGTAAGGTTATTACTGTTACTCAGTATTCTGACCACAGTTTCGAGATTGAAGACCATGGTCGTGGTATACCTGTCGGATATAATAAAAACGAAGAGCGCTACAACTGGGAACTTGTTTTTTGTCAGCTTTACGCAGGTGGTAAATATACTAATAACGAAAGCGGAAACTACGAATACTCCTTAGGTCTTAATGGTCTCGGTCTTAGTGCTACTCAGTTTGCATCTGAGTATATGGACGCTGAAATCCGTAGAAACGGAAAGCGTTACACTCTCCACTTCGAAAAAGGCGAGAACATCGGCGGTCTTAAAGAAGAGGACTACGCTAAAAAGGACACAGGTACTAAGATCAAGTGGAAACCTGACCTCGAAGTCTTCACCGACATCGATATCGATCCTGACTATATGATGAGCGTTATTAAACGTCAGGCTATCGTTAACGAGGGCATCAAGTTTATCTATCGTAAACAGGAAGGCAGATCTTTCGATGTTCACGAGTTCCTTTACGAAAACGGTATAGAAGACCATGTTAAAGAGCTTGTTGGCGATTCTGCTATGACTACTGTTCAGACATGGCAGACCGAACAGAAAGCCAGAGATCGTGACGATAAACCTGAGTATAAGTGCAAAATTAATGTGTCGCTTGCTTTTTCAAACAAGGTGAACGCTACAGAATATTATCACAATAGTAGCTACCTCGAGCACGGTGGTGCTCCTGACAAAGCCGTTCGTAATGCCTTTGTCTATATGGTCGACAATTACTTAAAACAAACTAATAAATACACAAAAAATGAGAGTAAAGTAACTATCGGCGATATTCAGGATTGCCTTGTAATAGTTATTTCTTCGTTCTCTAGTGTTACATCCTACGAAAACCAGACTAAGAAAGCTATTACTAATAAAGGTATTCAGGATGCGATGACAGAGTTTTTACGTAAACAGCTTGAGATTTACTTTATCGAGAATCCTCTTGAAGCTGATAAGATCGCTGCTCAGGTTCTTATCAACAAGCGCTCTCGTGAAGATGCTGAAAAAGCCCGTGTTCGTATTAAGAAAAACTTAACCGCTAATATGGATATGACCAGCCGTGTTGCTAAGTTCGTTGATTGCAGAAGCAAAGACGTAGAAGAACGCGAGCTGTTTATAGTAGAGGGTGACTCAGCTTTAGGTGCTTGTAAACAGGCTCGTAATCCTGATTTTCAGGCTATCATTCCTATCAGAGGTAAAATCTTAAACTGTCTGAAAGCTGACTATAATCGTATTTTTAAGTCAGAAATCATAACAGACCTCATAAAAGTTCTCGGCTGTGGTGTACAGGTGAAATCTAAATCTAATAAAGATATCAGTAGCTTTGATATCAACAATCTTCGTTGGTCAAAAGTCATTTTCTGTACCGATGCCGACGTCGACGGATTCCAGATTCGTACTCTCTTGCTTACTATGATATATCGTTTAACTCCTGATCTTATCGAAGCAGGTAAGGTATACATCGCTGAATCGCCTCTTTATGAAATTACTGCAGGCGACAAGGTCTACTTTGCTTATACAGAAGCAGAAAAGGAACAGTATATCGAAGAAATTGGAAACAAGAAGTTTACTGTTCAGCGAAGCAAAGGTCTTGGTGAAAACGAACCTGATATGATGAGCTTGACTACTATGAACCCTGCTACCCGCAGACTTATTAAAGTTATGCCTGACGATATCGAAAAGACAGCGCAGATTTTTGACATTCTTTTAGGCGATAATCTTCAGGGCAGAAAAGACTTTATTGTTGAAAACGGTGCTGATTATACCGACAACTTAGACGTAAGTTAAAATATTATTTATGGTGACTATATGGCTAGAAAAAAGAAACAAAAAGAACTTAATGTAAAACCTCTCGCTAATGGTGTTATCGCTGGTGCAGGTGACGTAGTTGAACAGAAAATTGTTCAGACTATTGAGTCTAACTATATGCCGTATGCGATGAGCGTTATTATGTCCCGTGCTATTCCAGAGATAGATGGATTTAAACCTTCACACAGAAAGCTCCTTTATACTATGTATAAGATGGGTCTGCTCTCTGGTGCTCGTACTAAGTCTGCGAACATCGTCGGCGCGACAATGAAACTTAATCCTCACGGTGACGCAGCTATTTATGACACTATGGTGCGTTTATCACGAGGTTACGAAGCGCTTTTACATCCATATGTTGATTCAAAGGGTAACTTCGGTAAGTTTTATTCTCGTGATATGGCTTGGGCTGCATCTCGATATACAGAAGCTAAACTCGACGCTTTATGTAACGAGCTTTTTAAAGATATTGATAAAGACACAGTAGATTTCGTTGATAACTACGACAATACAATGAAAGAGCCTGTGCTTCTTCCTGCGAGCTACCCGTCCGTGCTCGTAAACGCTAACACTGGTATCGCTGTAGGTATGGCGTCTAATATATGTTCATTTAACTTAAAAGAGATTTGTGAAACAACAGCAGCTCTTATCCGTGATAATGACCACGATATTCTGTCAACTATGCCTGCGCCTGATTTTTCAGGTGGCGCACAGATTATCTACAACGAAGATGCTATGCGTGAGGTTTACCGCACTGGTCGTGGCGCAATTAAAGTTCGTTCTATCTATACTTACGACAAAGCTAATAACTGTATAGATATTACTAATATTCCGCCGACAACTACTGTTGAATTAATTATCGAGAAAATTATCGATTTGGTTAAAGTAGGTAAGGTAAAGGAAATCGCTGATATCCGAGATGAAACAGGTCTTGATGGTTTAAAAATCACTATTGACTTAAAACGTGGTACTGACCCTGATAAGCTTATGCTTAAGCTGTTTAAGCTCACAACTTTAGAAGACAGTTTCTCTTGTAACTTCAACGTCCTTATCGGCGGTGTGCCGATGGTGCTCGGTGTTAAAGAGTTGCTTGAAGAGTGGATTGCGTTCCGTGTTGAGTGTATTCGTCGTCGTACTTTCTATGACCTTAACAAAAAGCGTGACAGACTCCACCTCTTAAAAGGTCTTGAGCTTATCTTACTTGATATTGATAAAGCTATACGTATTGTTCGCGAAACTGACGAAGAAGC
>JAFOED010000019.1 GCA_017380355.1 Ruminococcus sp.
CCATCAACATATAGAAGATACAAAAAAGCCATATCTAAACTCAAAATACTACTCTCAGGAGGTGCTCTATGAAAAGAATAATGTCTACTTTTATCGTATTAATTCTGTTACTAACAACCACCATTACTTGCTGTGCTCAGGAGAAATTTCACACAGCTTATGATTTGTTTCAGGTTTGGTCAGGTCCACAAGCCTTTCCGGACTACGTATGCGGTGTGTGGAGCACAGACGGCAGTATGAATAACATAACTATATCAGTGCTGAAAAACGACGTAGGTGAAAAAGGAAAAGAGGAAATTTTAGAGCTTATCGAAGATGACTCAAGCGTTACTTTTACTTATGGTCAGTACAGCAGAAATTATCTGACAGATGTACAAAAAGAAGTGGATAAACATTTCAAAAATCACGAAGAACATGGTCTAATCGGTACTGCTCTACTGGAAAAAGAAGGCAAAATCGGACTGCATATTTTAAAAGAATACAAAGACAATAAAAAAACTGAGGAATTACTCACAGACTTAACTTCACAATACGGCGATATTTTCACACTCACCTACGGCGACGCGTTTATTGAACAAGATATATCAATAACCACGAATGAACTTATCGCACCTATAGAAAACAGCAATCTGCAAACAAACCGCCCAAGTCTAAGCACCATTATTTTAGTGCTGATTCTCATATCCAGTATCGCGTTTATGGTAGTAAGAAAAAAACGCGCAAAAGCAATGCGTACAAATAGTGGAGAAATCGTAACAAGTACTGCTTTTACAGAAAAGCAAGTAGAACAAGAAATTGAAAACTCAAGTATCCACTACCCACAGACGCTTGACACAAAAATAAGCGAAAAAATAGACGAGATAAAATAAAAGAAACCCCGATTAAAATCGGGGGTTTCTTATATATCACATTTTGATTGAGAGACGTTTTTCTCGCATAGCTTTGACTTGTGGGTTAAGCGGACCGAAATCACGCTCTAAATCAAGTTCCATTTCGAGGTACATCTTGCTCGCTTTTTCTAAATCGCCTCTTGCTAGAACATTATCAGCAATAGCTTCTCTGGTACGCATAGTCTGAATGCTTACGTGTCCGTTGAATCGGATATTCAGCTCTAACGCACGATTCAGGTATTCATCCGCTTTGTCAAACTGAGAGAGCTTAGAATAACACATACCAAGGTCAACAAGAGAGTACGCACAGTTAGGAATCTCTACACCTTCGCGAAGCATAAAGCGGTCGTAACTTAGCTCGCTATACTCAATCGCTTTTTCGTAATTTCCCATCTCCATATACATACGGGCAAACTCAACGACAGTATCGCCAGAATTTGAGAGCATAATCTCACGACCTCGCTGAGTCTCTTCTTTTTCAGCTAAGTTTTCAAAAACTGCAAGAGCTTTATCAAGATAATACTTTGCTTTCTCAAAATTGTGTTTAAAATACTCGCATCGACCAAGTTTGCTGTAGCTTATACCTACGGTATATGCATCTTCACCCAGTGCACGGATTTTATAGTCAAGTCCGATTTCGTAATACGGACGAGCGTTTTCGTTATCACCACTGTTGTGATACGAACCAGCAAGGAACATAGCCGCAGTTCCTGCTTCGTCACTACCTTCACCGAATTCTTTGAGTGAAAATTCATAGAGAGCTTTTCCGCTTTCTATAGCACGGTCAAAGTCACCACATATCCAAGCGATATTAACAAAATCAGCGTACTCATGCCACAGTTCTCTTATCGGAACAGGAAAGTTATTCTGCACAAAAGCAACATAAGGAGAAATTTCTTCACGCTCTTCTACGGTAAAATACCAGCACGCTTTACTGTTAAGCCATAACCCGTGGATATAGCTAGCGCACGAAAGTATATCAGGGTTTAGCTCAGCTTTTACAACATCGCATATTACAGGATGCATACTGAGTTTATCTGTGTCCTCATTTAACATAAGCCAGCTTTTTGATATAAGACTGTTTATATCGTCGTAGCTTTCAAAGTCACACCAATCCTTGAATTTCTCGAGGTCAATACCTGTGTACGGTAACATCGTCATACAACACATTACATGTTTTTCTTCTTCACTAAGATTTGAGATACAAAACATCTGTCTGATATAGTCAAATGATGACATAGATAAATCGCCTGTGCTATGTACGACCTTGTCTTTAAGATTTGTATTCACGCCTGTTTCTTTCAAAAGTTCAAGCATTTTTGCAGGAGTTTTGTGACTGCTGCGCATCTGCTTAGCAATAAGCTCAACAGTGATAGTGTGACAGTTTATTAGATTAAGAATTTCATCTACAATACACTTATCATCAGGCGATAAGCGTTTTCCGTAATTACGAACGAATATGTCACGTACTTTAGAAAAATCACTGATTTTATCTATATAGAGCGTCGGGTACTCCCAGTGTTCATTTCTTGTCGTAATAATAAGATGGTACGGACCATTTGCTAAATCCTCAAGATGTTCGTCTGTATCCACATCGAAATTATCAAGAATAATCAGAGTGCGACTAGAGGAAAGGTTTTTCAGTATCTCGAGCTTTCTGTAGAAAAAATCAATCGGTGTTTCTGTATCAGCACTGCCTTTTACTAAATTTTCGATAGTAATAGCGTCACCGATAACTGTTTCTAAAATACTTCCGTTATATCCCGCAAAAACAACGGTATCATAACGGTCACGATATTTCTTCGCATAGGCTTTCGCGATTTCACTCTTACCTATACCACCCATACCCTGTAAAAACAGGACGTTTTCTTCACTGAGTCTATCAGCAATCTCGATGAGTTCTTCGTCACGGCCTACAAATCCTTGTCTAGGATAAGCAATTTTGTCGACAAGTCTTCTGCGACGGCTATTACTGAAAACAGCATCTTTATCAGAAAGAGTACATATTTTTTCGAAAAGCTCATCAATTCTCTTTTCAAGCGGAGGATTCACTGCATCAAGCCAATGGCACGACGAAAGATGATATTTCAGATGATCGCTAAGTTCTTCTTTGTCAACCTTGAATGGTAAAATATACTGACAGTACTGAGTAGCAAGCGTAACCTCTTTTGTGACTTCTGCAGAGCCGATAGACGCTTCAGAAAGGACAACAACAAAGACGTCACATCTGCGTAATCCATCCATAATTGCGCTAGCCCAATCAGTTGAGCCGATGTCACGCGGTGCTATCCAACACCTGACACCTTTTTCTTCAAGGTAGTGACAAATAGCGAGCGCAATATCTTTATCTTTAGAGCTGTGACTCAGAAATATCATATGGTCCATAAAAATCCCTCTTTTATAGAATTGATGATATAATTATATAGGTGCTAAACTAAAAAGTAAATAAATAATAAAGAAACCCCCGAATTTCATCGGGGGTTTTTTTATGAATTAGCCCATATTCTGTGATGCTTCAACGAAACCGCCTAAGATAGCGTCGATTACGTCCTGTGCAGGGTCGATATCCCACACGCCGTCTTCACGGTATACGTGCATAACGATTTCAACAGTCTGTGTTTCGAGGTCTTCTTTTTCCAAACACTTTGTGAGAAGCTCTACTGTTAAATCCATCATCTCTTCGTCGCTCATATTGCTTATTTCGTCAACGTGTGCGAAAGCGTATGATGTTACTTCAGAAAGGAAGTCTGTAAAAACAGGACCCATATCTGTGTTAGTTACTTTAACAGTAACGTTAACATTGTCATCATCAACTACTTCTGTGTCAACAATTTCGTACTCGAGATTTTTGAAGATAAGCTCGAGAAGTTCATCTGTGAAAAGCTCAACACCTGCCATATCAGCGTTTGCGCCGCCGTCGTTAAAGCCTAAGAATTCTTTAACTTTCTCGGTGTTAGTACTCTTTAAAGTTGTAAAAACCTTATCTACAGTAGCTTTTGCTGCTGCTTCAGGTCCGAAACAACCAACACAAAGAGAAGCAACGAGCACAAGTGCTATAACGGATGCAAGAATTTTTGCAAATTTTTTCATAATATTTCCTCCGTTTTATGAATTGATACTAAATTCGACAAAGTATCTGTATCAATATTATCACAGAGCATAAATTTTGTAAACCGATATTTTATTCTTTCTCAAACTCCACATAACCTGCGTCGATAAGCGTTCTTTCAGCTTCATATCTAGGAATATTGAACTCCCAGATTGTAGGGTCAGATTTTTCGTAAGTACCATCAATATGATACACTCTGTCCTGCAGACACATAGCAAGCTTATAGTACATAATTTCGTAATCGCTCGGCTTATCATCCTCATACTCATATTCTTCTACATATTCTAACTTGTAATCGTACTCAACTTCCATTACGTCTGTGTCGTTTTTCTCGTCTAAGATGTTTGCAAGACGAGTAAGCTGAGGAATTGCCGCATCACCTAAATCCTCCATCGCGTCAATATCGACAGTATCGAGTGTTTTATCTAAGTATCTATCTACGTTATAATGAGCGATAAATGTGTCCACTCCGGAAAGTGAAAGTGCAGCAAACATAACTACTAAAACAGTAAGTGAAATCACGATGAGCTTAAGCTTTTTGATAAACTGTTTTAATATTATCAGCAGGAATACGACCGCTAAAACAATCATAAACCATGACGCATAAACACGTTTTGGAGTCAGCCCGTACTGCTCGATATACATCACCATTTTTGCGATTGCGGTACTAATTAAAACAAGTGTGAAAAGTGAGAACACTACAGAAATAACCTTTAACAGTATCGATTTTTTATCCTCTTTGCGTTTCAGTAACAGCGAAATTGCAACCAAGATAAGCAAGTTTATAACAGAAACTGTGCAAAGCTGGAAAAAGCCCTCTCGTGCGTACTGTGCGTGGCTGAAATTTTTTGGCAGAACTCCTGTGAAACCTGAGATATAATACTGCCACTGTGACACAAAGAAGAACACATAAATCGCTAAAATCGGCACTACTGCAGTAAGCACAGTGATAACAGGTGCGATACGGATTTTAGGCAAAATCTTATTGCAAGAATCTGCAGTTACTACGTCTTTACACTTATTGTCAGAAGACGAAACAAACAAGCCGTACACATAAGCTCCAACCGGGAAGCCGAAGAAAATACTAACAATATGAGTAAAAATATCTTTAGCTTCGAAGTCGAAAACTCTCTTTAATAAATCAGTAAAACTGCTGTCATAAGAAAGCAAAGCTAAGATAACAGTGCAAGGAATTAAAGCAACACCGACACCGATTAAAATCTTCAGGATTATTTTACCGCTTTTGTTTTTCTTACCCGAAAACATCGCTATAAACATCGCAGGAAATGAACAGAAAGGCAGGATAAATATCGCTTTAAAAAAGTCGATAACAATACTGTCAGTAAAGCGGAAAATATTGTCACTTGAAATTGCATAAAGGAAATAGCAATAAGCAGCGAGCGAGTATGTAAAAGCAAAGAAGTGTAAAAATCCGTTTGCTGTTATTATCAGGCTAGTTGAAACAACCAGCGCTGAAATTGCAACTAAAACAGGCATAATTTTCAGCTTTTTGCCCTTTATCAACACAGCACACGCAGTACTAACAAACATCAGAACAATCACCACAAGTGCTCCGAGTGGGTTGTCAGCAATCGGAATCGACAAGCAGAAAAGATACGCGAGAACAAACGAAATCCACGCAAAAATGGTTTCTTTAACGCTGAATTCTCGCGGTGGTTTTTTAGGGCTTGAAGCATATGTGCTGTACCCCGTTGCGTACGGATTAACCGAAATATTTTCATAATTTTCAGATTTTGTAAAAGGTGCGTTATTTGTATCCATAATAGACCTCCTTAAACGCTAATAGTCATAATATTCGTAGTGCGAATCTATAAACTTCAGTGACATAAACAGCGACAAAACTGTCAGTGCGCGTAAAGTAAAAACAAGGACACAAAAGATGTCCATGAATATAAAGAAAAACGATACAACTGACTCAAAAATCATAACAAAAAGCCAGAGTCTAACTACTGTTTTCGCTTTTTCTCTAAATATTTTCAGTGTGAAATATCCTACAACCGACAAAACCGATACGCTCAATACTGCTACAATGATATTAAGTCCCACATACTCGGGCGCAAAGCTAACAAAAAGCATCGGAAACCAGAACGATATCAAACTAGAAGGTACTATAAATCTTTCGAAAAGAGTGAACATAAACGTACCGTGCGAAAACAGTTCGAAAAGGTTATCGAGTACTCCAAGTACCATCATCAAAGCTGTCAGTAAAAGAGTTGTGAAAAGTAATACGACACTAACTATCTGCCATACTGTAATATTTTCATAATTTTCAGGTTTTGTAAAAGGTGCGTTATTTGTATCCATAATAGATCTCCTTAAACGCTAATAATCTTAATAATTATAGTGCTTTCAATTATCGTTCACCAATGTTTTCATATTCAGGAACGAAATCCTTGTAACAAAGTGTTGTGTCCTTATACTCTCTATATCCACCATTTACTATAATACCATTTTCTGTGCGCTCATAACGCACATATTTCCACTTGAATGATTCTAAATCAGGGTATATTTCTTTAAGCTCTTCTACAGTTTCGTATTCTTTCAAGTCGAAATACATATTCTCAGGCTCATAGTTTTTGACATCGAATGTGTACCATTTATCGTGATATTCAATAATCAATACACCATCTGAATAAGCGAATCTCTTAATGCTACCCTCTAGTAACCATCTCCAGTTTTCTTTTCTACGTGAAGGGTCAACATCTATTTCTAATGTATCCTGACCTTCAAACAAAGTAACCATAACATCATCGCGATAAATGTATGTGTCATGGTCTATGGAGTAAACATACTCTTCATCGTCAAATACAGGAATTAATAAAACGCAAACAAAAAGAATTACACAAATCCATAATAGTGGTTTCAAAAACTTTTTCATATCCATTCACCTCTACTAATCGGTAAATTCAGTCTTCTTCATACGCGATGATGTCTTCTACTTTGCAGTCAAGCGCTTTACAAATTGCGTCTAAAGTAGAAAAACGGATTGCTTTAGCTTTATTATTTTTCAGAATCGAGAGATTAGCAAGCGTTATGCCGACTTTATCACTAAGTTCGTTGAGCGACATTTTACGCTTCGCCATCATTACATCAAGGTTTATTACAATCATACTATCACCTACACAGTAAGGTCGTTTTCGTCTTTAATTTCTGTCGCTTCGTCTATTACATTCTTGACAACTCGCAGGCACAAACACAAAAACAAGGTGATAAAAGACATAATAAGCGCTAGCTGGAAGTAAACTCCTAATAACGCAAAAGCTAAACAGATACCAAAACAGCTCCACGCAACATAACGAATAAAAGCTACGCTTTCTTTTGTAAACACAAGTCCTTTCTTGATACGCAAAAGCAAAAGTATCGAAAAAACATCTGCAGAAACAATAAACGCATACAAAAAGTAGGAAACTATATGTACAAAAATTCTGCCACCAGTTGTTATATCTGAGCGGTTTCCGATGTTGTCCGGTGTATCAATCAACAAATCGATAACTGTAGGCATAAAGAACACCGCCGCAACACACAGCGCAAGAAAAACAAAGGCTATTACTAATGAAAGGTTTGTCGAACGTTTAGTAGAAATTTTCAGCATAACATCCTCCGAAAAGTATTTTCTACCTCTAAAATAGCACCATCTATACCGAAAGTCAATATATTTTTATTGTTTTTCGATAAATTTTATAGGTTACATAACTGTTTCTTCCTTTTTTAATTCTTTTATGGTATAATTCGCAAGGTTTAGAAAAGGATATTTTCTATATTTTGAGGGGTAATTTTATGAAAAGATATGCTATATACGGCGCAGGTTCACTAGGTACAGTGCTCGGCGCTTACATCACCAAAAAAGGTGTTGACATCGACCTTGTTAACCGCAACCGTGCTCACGTTGATGCGCTTAACGAAAACGGCGCAACTATAACAGGAAGTGTAGAGTTAAACGTTCCAGTAAAAGCTATTCTTCCTGACCAGATGGAGGGTAAATACGACGTAATTCTGCTTATGACAAAGCAGCTTTTTAACCGAGAAGTTGTCACATTTTTACGCGATTACTTAGCGTATGATGGTGTTATCGTTACTCTGCAAAACGGCTTACCTGAGCCGATTATCGCAGAAATCGTCGGTGAAAACCGTACTATGGGCTGTACTGTTGAATGGGGCGCAACACTCAAATCTCCGGGTGTGTGCGAGCTTACAAGTGACCCACAGTCACTGTACTTCCACATGGGCAAAATGAAGGGTATCACACAGGAGCAGTTCAAGACAGTTAAAGAACTTTTAGAGCTTATGTGTCCTGTACACGAAGAGGATAACCTCATCGGTGCAAGATGGTCAAAGCTTCTGATTAACGCTACTTTCTCGGGACTTGGCACAGTTATCGGTGGTACTTTCGGTGACGTTGCTAATAACAAAGAGACAAAGAAGCTCGCTATCCGCTGTATCAAAGAAGTTATCGATGTTGGTCGAGCTGCGGGTGCAACATTTACTCCTGTACAGGGCAAGGATATCACAAAGCTCTTCTACTATAAAAACGCTATCAAACGCGCTATCGGTACCCTCATCATCCCTATCGCGATGAAGAAACACGCTTTGATTGAGCCATCAATGTTACAGGACATCAAGAAAGGCAAGCCATGTGAAATCGAGGCTATTAATGGTGTTGTGTGCGAATGGGGTAAACGCTATGACATTCCTACTCCAATTAACGACCGTATTGTCGAAGTTATAAAAAAAGAACAGAGTGGAGAACTTACTCCAAAATACGAAAACATTCAGTTGTTCTCTGACTTAATATAAACTAAAGCCACCCAAAAAGGGCGGCGCAATGTAGTGATTTAATAGCCTTAAATCAATTCTTTTGTCGAATGACTGTGTTAAAGCACTCGAAATACGACAGTATTTCATCGTGCTTACGCCTTGTCCTTCACGCAAAATAATAAGATTTAAGGTGCTACGCAGTTTAAAGTTAGATATTTTTTGTTTAGACAAAATGAAA
>JAFOED010000004.1 GCA_017380355.1 Ruminococcus sp.
ACGGTAAGCTCTATTGGGGATTTGACGAAGAATACGTAAAAGGTATGCGCTATTTATGTGGTAAGGCAGATATTATCTTACCTAATATTACAGAAGCGTGCTTCCTCACCGGTACCGAGTATAAGGAAAGTTACGACAAATCGTACATCGATGAACTTATAAATAAACTTTCTGAAATTTGTAGCGGAACTATTATTATTACAGGAGCTACTTATGGTGACGATAAGGTTCACGTTGTTATCGCCGAAAACGGTGAACAGAGTGAATATGTACACAAGAGAATTGGCCAGAGCTTCCACGGTACAGGCGATATCTTTTCTTCTGCTTTTGTGGGTGCATTTATGCACGGCAAGTCAATTTTCGACGCAGTTTCTATCGCATCTGATTATACAGTGAAGGCTATCGAAAACACAGTTTCAGATGAGTCCCACTGGTATGGTACAAAGTTTGAGACAGCTTTGCCGTCGCTTATCAGAATGTTAGGGTTATAATTCTATATAAGAAAAATATCAAGCCGCCTCGTTTTAGGGGTGGCTTTTTTGTGTCATAAAGCTAGTGCTTTTTTCATACATTATAGTATCAAAGTGTAAGAGAGGTTATTATGGAAGAGAGAAGCATATACAAGGATATATCGAGCAGAACATCAGGTGATATTTACATAGGAGTTGTCGGTCCTGTTCGAACGGGAAAATCTACCTTTATAAAGCGATTTATGGACACAATAGTACTGCCAAATATAAAAGACGAGAACGTGCGACAGCGTTCACGCGATGAGCTGCCACAGTCAGCAGGCGGTAGAACTATAATGACAACAGAGCCGAAATTTATTCCGCAGGAAGCGGTTAAGATAAATGTTGATAACACCGCCTCTTTGAAAGTCCGTATGATAGATTGTGTTGGCTATGTTGTCGATTCTGCAAAAGGTTATATGGAAGAAGATTTACCACGTATGGTAAAAACTCCATGGAATGAAAATGAGATTCCTTTTGATATGGCTGCGGAAATCGGCACTAAAAAGGTTATAGAAGAGCACAGCACAATAGGACTTGTTGTGACTACTGACGGTTCTTTTACAGAGATTGACAGAGAAGATTATATCGATGCTGAAGAACGTGTTATTTCAGAGCTAAAAGCGATAAATAAGCCGTTTGTGGTTTTGCTCAATACACTCGAACCTGAATCTGCTAACACACTACAGCTTGCTTCGCAACTTAGCGTAAAGTACGGTGTGCCCGTTGTACCAGTAAACTGTATTGAGCTTGATGAAATGGCAATAAAAGCGATTCTCGCACAGGTGCTGTTTGAGTTCCCGGTAAAAGAAGTGCGTGTTGATATTCCAAAGTGGCTCGTAACTTTAGAGAAAGACCATTGGCTGAAAAATTCTGTATTTACCACCATCCGTGAAAATGCTGAAAAAATGCAGAAAATCCGTGAGGTTCAGGACGTAATCAATAACGTCAGCAAAGGTGAACATATCGATAGTGTAAACCTTTCAGAGCTCGATTTGAGTGTTGGTAGTGCTACTATTAACATTAAACTGAAAGATGATTTGTTCTATAAGATACTGTCCGAACAAGCAGATATAGAAATAAAAGACGAGAAAGCGTTACTTAATCTGATTTGTGAGCTCTCGGGCAAGAAAGCGCAGTATGAAAAAATCGCTCAGGCGTATGAGCAGGTGCTTGACACAGGCTACGGAATTGTTATGCCGACTATAGAAGAACTTTCTCTTGAGGAACCACAGATTATCAAGCAAAACGGCAAGTACGGAGTAAAGCTCAAAGCCTCAGCGCCTAGCATACATATGATGCGAATAAACACAACTGCTCAGGTAACGCCGATTGTCGGAAGTGAGCAGCAGTCAAAAGAGCTTGTTACTTACCTGCTCAAAGAATTTGAAGAAAGCCCTCAGAAAATCTGGGAGTCAAATATATTCGGCAAGTCTGTCAACGAGCTTGTGAGCGAAGGTCTTAACAACAAACTTTACCGTATGCCTGAAGGTGCACGCAGAAAGGTAGGACAGACGATAGAAAAAATCATAAACGATGGATGTAACGGACTTGTGTGCATAATTCTGTGATTTTTTGTTAATGGTCAGTGCGTGAAATTGCGTATTGTACATCAAAAAAATAAATATTAATTTACCCTCATATTTTTGTTGAAATTGTGTAGCTTTTGGTGTATACTATACAATGTATGATTTTGAAATATGGGGGTTATTTCATGAGCGGATTTTTCGCTAAACTCGGCGAATATTTTGCGGGTCTTGATATGATGACAGCTTGGACTGTTCTTATCACAGGTTTCGTTGTTGTATTTGCCGTATTAATCTTGCTTATTGCTATCATCAAGATTTACAGCACTATTGTGTATAAATCTGAGCAGAGAGCAAAAGCGAGAAAAGAGAAAAAATCAAAAAATGATGATGACGATACACCAAAAGGTACTGGTGCAGGTGGCGGTAACGCTGCTTCTGCTAATGGTGGTGTCAGCGGTGAAGTGCTCGCTTGCATCGCTGCTGCTGTTGCTATGATGTACGGTGACAGCGTTCGTATCAAGAATATAAGAAAAGCTCCTGCACGTAGTGCGTGGGGTAATGCAGGTGTTAGAGCTAACACCGCTAAGTTTTAAGACAGGGGGTAGTTAGAATATGGCGATTATTAATGGATTTTTAGAATCTTTAGTCGGTCTGTATAACGACTCCGGCCTTTCGGTTCTTACATGGCAGAACTACGTTATGATTCTTGTTTCATTCGTGCTTCTGTATCTTGCTATTAAAAAGCAGTTCGAACCACTCCTTCTTTTACCGATTGCTTTCGGTATGTTACTCGTAAACCTTTATCCTTCTATTATGGATCCGCACGCTACACATCAGGTTCTCATCGAAGGCGCTGAAACACTCGAACAAGCTAAGGCACTATCGGGTGGCTACCCTGTGTTCCAGAATCCTGAAGGACTTTTCTACTATAACAAGATTGAAGCAGGCGGTCTGCTTTATTACCTCTACCAGGGTGTAAAACTCGGTATCTATCCACCACTTATCTTCTTAGGTATCGGTTGTATGACTGACTTCGGTCCGCTTATCGCTAACCCTAAGAGCTTTATCTTAGGTGCTGCTGCACAGATTGGTATCTTTATCACATTTATCGGTGCTATCCTCTTAGGCTTTACTGATGCTGAGGCTGGTGCTATCGGTATCATTGGTGGTGCTGATGGTCCTACTGCAATTTATGTAACTTCTAAGCTTGCTCCTCACCTTTTAGGTTCAATCGCTATTGCGGCTTACTCGTATATGGCTCTTGTTCCTGTTATCCAGCCACCTATTATGAAAGCTCTTACTACTAAGAAAGAGCGTGCTGTTGTTATGGAACAGTTAAGACCTGTTTCTAAGCTCGAGAAGATTTTATTCCCGATTGTTATCGTTGTTGTATGTTCTATTTTACTTCCATCTGCGGCTCCGCTTATCGGTATGCTTATGCTCGGTAACCTCTTCAAGGAGTCAGGTGTTGTTGAGCGTATCAACAAGACAGCTCAGAACGAGCTTATGAACATCATCACAATATTCCTCGGTGTTACTGTCGGTGCTACAGCTACAGGTGCAAACTTCCTCAAACTTCAGACTTTAGGTATCATCTTACTCGGTCTTGCTGCGTTCTGCGTAGGTACTGCTTGTGGTACTCTCTTTGGTAAGTTGATGTACTGGCTCACAGGCGGTAAGGTTAATCCACTTATCGGTTCAGCAGGTGTATCTGCTGTTCCTATGGCTGCTCGTGTAGCTAATAAGGTTGGTCAGCAAGAGAACCCTGGCAACTTCCTGCTTATGCACGCTATGGGTCCTAACGTAGCTGGTGTTATCGGTTCAGCTGTTGCTGCTGGTGTTCTTTTGAGAATCTGTGGTTAACTAACACAAAAACTTAATTCAATTTTAAACGGGCGAGAAATTATCGCCCGTTTATTTTTCTTTTATATAATTCCAAAAAAGAATAATGATATCTTATAGTTGTTATATGATATATATTAAGATAAAATGTAATATAGGGGGTTACTATGTCACGACAAATAACCATTAACGATATACTAAAGATGTTTTTGGCACACATCAAGCTTATTCTTATTCTGACTGTTGTTGGTGCTATTGTATCTTTTGTATATGTAAAATGTTTTGTTCCGGAAATGTACTCGACTACAGCTATTATACTTGTTCAGAGTGACTCTGCGCTTGGTGGTGCTACTGCTAGTGACAACTCTAACGGAGAAAAGGTCGACACAAACAGTATTTCACAGTCTGTTGAACTTGCTAATACATGTAAAGTTATGTTTGAACGTCATCCTAAAATGAGAAGTATCATCTCAGGTAATACTGTTTCTATTAACGCTATTGAAGATTCATACTTAATGGAGATAAAAGTTACTTCTTCTGATCCGCTTACTGCTTGCAGTGTTGCCAATCAGATTGCCGAAACTGCTCCTGAAGTTTTCGAGTATTTCTTTGGCGAAGCCGGTAAGGTTGACACTGTTGATGACGCTGCTATCCCGTCACGTCCGTCTTCTCCAGATGTGAAAAAATATGTTATGCTTGGTTTGATTGCAGGCCTTGTACTTGCTATGGGTATTTCGTTCTTACTTGAGATTGTTGATACAAC
>JAFOED010000020.1 GCA_017380355.1 Ruminococcus sp.
AGAATACAGGACACAAAGGGACGCTATCTCACAATTACACCAACAGGCGGTTTTGCTTACGAATAACTAAAAGAAAAGCGACAAGGATTATCCTTGTCGCTTTTTTCTGCTTTAAGTGAACACAATAGCCTAAAAACTTGACAAACTGATATATATGTGATAAAATCCAGTATAGTTGAATATAATTAGTATAAAGAGAGTGGGCTTGACGGCCCGCTCTTTTGTATTGTTTGAGGTGATTTAATGGCAAGCAATAAGAAAAAAGGCACAGCATCCGCTGTGTGGGAGCTTGTACAGCCGATAGTTGAGGGCTTTGAGCTTTCTCTGTGGGATGTACGTTACGTAAAGGAAGGTTCACAGTGGTTTTTGAGAGTATTTATCGACAAAGAAGGTGGAGTTGATATCAACGACTGCGAAAAGGTTTCTCGTGCGATTGATAAACCGCTTGATGACCTAGATCCGATTACTGATAACTACATTCTCGAAGTTAGCTCTCCTGGTATCGAGCGCGAGCTTATTTTAGACGCTCATTTTGAGCAGTTCATCGGTGCTGATATTATGGTGAAGATGATTCGCCCGATTGAGGGTATCGGCAAAGAGTTCAAAGGTGTGCTCAAAGCGTACAGCGACGGTGAAGTTACCATAAGAGACCATTCAGACGAAAATGAAATCGTTATTGCTAAGAAAGATGCAGCATACATCAAGCTTGACGATTTTGATATATAAGGTTTTTATTTTTAACTGACATAAAGAAAGGAAGATTAACAAAAAATGGCTAGTAACAAAGAATTATTTTTAGCATTACAGCTTCTCGAAAAGGAAAAGGGCATTCCTGTAGATTACATGATTGCTCAGATTAAAAAGGCTATCGTTTCTGCATGCAAAAACCTCTATGGCGGTAACGAGAATGTCGACATTAAAATGGACCCTGAGAAGAACGCATTCGCAGTAAAGCTCATCAAAACTGTTGTAGATGAAGTTGAGGATGAGAACTTCGAGATTTCTCTTGAAGATGCAAAGCTTATTTCTAAGCGTGCAACTGTTGGCAAAGAGCTTCCTATTCCGCTCGAGCCTAAGAAGTTCGGCAGAATCGCTGTACAGACAGCTCGTTCCGTTATCCGTCAAGGTATCCGCGACGGCGAAAAGGGCCAGATGCTTATGGAATTCCAGTCAAAACAGCAGGAGATTGCTACAGCTGTTATCGAGCGTGTTGACCCAGTTTCAGGTAACGCTACTATCCGTTTCGGTAAAGCAGAAGCTGTTCTTCCTAAGAGTGAGCAGATTCCTGACGAAGTTCTCAAAGAGGGCGACTCAGTAAAAATCTACGTTGCAGGTGTTAAAGAAAGCGACCGTGGTCCACGCGCTATCATTTCCCGTACACACCCTGAATTTGTTAGAAGACTTTTCGAAAAAGAAGTGCCTGAGATTTTTGACGGCATTGTTGAGATTAAGTCCGTTTCCCGTGAGGCAGGCTCAAGAACAAAAATGGCAGTATATTCACAGGACAGCGAGGTTGACGCTGTTGGTGCTTGTATTGGTACACGCGGTGCTCGTGTAAACGCTATCGTTGACGAGCTTTACGGCGAGAAAATCGATATCGTGCTTTACAGCGAGGATCCTGTAGCTTATGTTTCTGCTGCACTTTCTCCTGCATCAGTTGTAGGAGTTGAGATTCTCGATTTAGAAGGTAAATCATGTAAAGCAACTGTTCCTGATTCACAGCTTTCACTCGCTATCGGTAACAAAGGACAGAACGTTCGTCTTGCTGCAAAGCTTACAGGCTGGAAGATTGATATCCGTCCTGAATCAGGCTTCTTCGGTGAGGACACAGAGGACGAATCAGAAGCTTAATTAGAAAAAAGGCTTTAAAGGAGGAAGTAAAATGGCAGTAAAGAAGATACCTCTTCGTAAATGCACCGGCTGCTCTCAGATGAAAGACAAACGCGAGCTTGTCCGTGTAGTGCGTTCTAAAGAAGGTGAAGTTTCACTCGATTTAGTCGGTAAAAAACCGGGCAGAGGCGCATATATCTGTAAAGATATCGAGTGCCTTAAACAGGCTAGAAAAGCAAAGCGTATCGAACGTGCGCTAGACTGCACCATTTCTCCTGAACTTTACGACCTTATGGAAAAGGAGATAGAAAATGACTGATAAGTTGCTGTCGCTGCTGGGGCTGTGCAGACGCGCAGGAAAAATAGTGCTCGGCAACGACCCTGTTATTGATTCTATCAATCAACGAAAAGCAAAGCTCGTAATAGTGGCGTCCGATTGTTCTAAAAACACCGCAAAAGGTGTGCTCTCAACAGCACACAGAAATAACGTAAGTGCACAGGTTGTACCATACACAAAGGATGATATTTCTCTCGCTGTAGGTAAATACACGGCGGTGCTTTGTATCTTGGATGATGGCTTTGCGAAAAAAGCACAAACTCTGATTTGTTCATTAAAGGAGGACTAACATATGGCTATGATGATTAAATATAAAGTCAAAGAAGTAGCAGCCGACCTTAACGTATCGGCTAAGGACGTTATCGCTGTACTCGAGCAGTACTGTAACGTTACTAAAAAGACAATGACATCACTCGAAGAAAACGAGCTTGATGTGATTTTTGATTATTTCACACAGAAGCAGGCTGTTGAAAACTTCAACTCTTACTTTGCTGTGCGTGATAAGGCTATCGAAAAGGCTGAGCAGGAGACTGCACAGCGCAAAGAAGAAGAAAAGCGTAAGAGAGAGGAAGCAAAAGATAAGCTTCGCCCTGAAAACGCTAAGAAAGCTAACAAGCCTGAAGCTAAAAAGGCAGAAAAACCAGCTCCAAAGGCCGAGAAACCTGAAAAGGTTGTTGATCTTGATTCTGAAATCAAGTCACGCAGAGGTCAGGGCAGAGTTATCGACACTTCCGCTGTTGAAATCAACGTTGACAGATACAACGAGAAGTACGACCGTATGGCATTTGATAAAGTGAGAAACGAAAATCAGATGTCATCTAAAAAGCAGAAGATTAAGTCAAACCAGCGCAACCGCCGTCAGGGTAAGCGTGAGACAGAAGCAGAGCGTTTAAAGCGTATCGAAGCTGAGCGTAAGACAAAGCAGATGACAATTCAGATTCCTGAGGAGATTTCTGTTTCAGAGCTTGCGTTAAGACTCAAGGCTACAGTTGCTGAGGTTGTCAAGAAAGCATTCTTAATGGGCACAATGGTTACTCAGAACGATGTTGTAGACTTTGACACAGCGACACTTATCGCTATGGAATTCCACGCAAAAGTTGAGAAGGAAGTTGTTGTTACTATCGAAGAGCGTATCATCGACGACAGTGAAGACGACGATGCAAATCTCACAGAGCGTGCACCGGTTGTAGTTGTTATGGGTCACGTTGACCACGGTAAAACATCACTTCTCGACTGCATCCGTAACGCTCACGTTACTGCTACTGAAGCTGGCGGTATCACACAGCACATCGGTGCGTACAGAGTTAACATCCACGACAGAGACATCACATTCCTTGATACACCTGGTCACGAAGCATTTACTACAATGCGTGCCCGTGGTGCACAGGCTACAGATATTGCTATCCTTGTAGTTGCTGCTGACGACGGTATCATGCCACAGACAGTAGAGGCTATCAACCACGCAAAGGCTGCGGGTGTTTCTATCATCGTTGCTATTAATAAAATGGATAAAGTCGGCGCAAACCCAGAGCAGATTAAGCAGCAGCTCACTGAGTACGAGCTTATTCCTGAAGAGTGGGGCGGCGACACACCTATCGTTCCTGTATCTGCAAAGACACAGATGGGTATCGACGATCTCTTAGAGATGGTACTCCTCGTTGCTGATATGAAAGAGCTCAAAGCTAACCCTAACCGTGCAGGTAAAGGTATTGTTATCGAGGCTCGTCTTGATAAGGGTAGAGGTCCTATCGCGACTATCCTCGTTCAGAATGGTACTTTAAGACAGGGCGACACTGTTGTTGCAGGTACAACTGTTGGTCACGTTCGTGTTATGCTCGACGATAAGGGCAGAACTGTTAAGGAAGCAGGTCCATCAGTTCCTGTTGAGATTACAGGTCTTAGTGATGTTCCTACAGGCGGTGATATCTTCAACGTTGTTTCTGACGAGCGTCTTGCAAGAGAACTTGTAGAGCAGAGAAAGAACCAGCAGAAGGAAGAGCAGTTCAACGCTCAGACAAAGGTTACACTCGATAACCTCTTCGATCATATGAAGCTTGGCGAGGTTAAAGAGCTTAAGATTATCGTTAAGGCTGACGTACAGGGCTCTGTTGAGGCTGTCAGACAGTCACTCGAGAAACTCTCTAACGAAGAAGTACGTGTTAATATTATCCACGGTGCTGTTGGTGCAGTTAACGAGTCTGACGTAATGCTTGCTAACGCATCAAACGCTATTATCGTAGGCTTCAACGTTCGTCCTGACTCTACAGCACAGGCTAACGCTGAGCGTGACGGCGTTGATATGCGTATGTATCGTATTATCTACGATTGTATCGAAGAAATCGAAGCTGCTATGAAGGGTATGCTCGCTCCAAAGACAAGAGAAGTTATCTTAGGTACAGCAGAAGTCAGAAACGTTATCCGTATCAAGTCAGTAGGTAACGTTGCTGGTTCATACGTCAAGAGCGGTAAAATTCAGCGTGGCGCAGGCGTACGTGTTGTTCGTGACGGTATCATCATTGCTGACGATACAATCGCAACTTTACAGCGTTTCAAAGACTCTGTAAAAGAGGTTGCTGAGGGTTACGAGTGCGGTATCCTGTTAGAAAAATATGCAGATATTAAAGAAGGCGATGTCTTCGAAGTATTCACAATCGAAGAGTATCGTGAGGACTAATTATTATGGCTAATCATAAAATCGGACGTACAACCGAAGATATAAAGCGCGAGCTCACGGCTATCTTCCGTGAGCTCAAAGATCCACGTGTAACGGAAGTGTTTTTGTCAATCGTGAGAGTTGAGGTCACAAACGACCTTTCATACTGTACAGTATTTGTAAGCTCTCTTGAGGGACTTGATAAAACAAAGAACGCGTGCAAGGGTCTTGACTCAGCTGCGGGTTATATCCGCCGAGAACTCGGTCACAGACTCAAACTCCGTCACGTGCCGTCACTTATTTTTACAGCTACTGATTCTATCGAATACAGCGCTGAAATTTCGAGAATTCTGAATTCTCTTGATATTAAGGAGAATGACAATGAGGATGATAACGCTATCTGAAGCAGCAACTCTGCTTACAGAAAACGATAATTATCATATTCTGACACACCGTTATCCTGATGGTGATACATTAGGCTGTGCTTTTGCGCTTTGCTATGCACTTCGCACTCTCGGCAAGAACGCTAACGTTATTTTAGATTCAAAGCTTCCGTCGAAGTTCACTTATCTTGCTGAAAATTACTGTGATCAGGATTTCGTCTGTGATTTTGTTGTGTCTGTTGACGTAGCGGCTCCTCAGTTACTTGGTAGTTTGCAGGAGTATTACGCTGACAAAATCAACCTTTGTATTGACCACCATGCGTCGAATTCTATGGTTGCTGACAACTTATGTGTTGACGCTACCTGCGCTGCTGCGTGTGAGATTATCCATGTGCTTATTAAAGCGATGGATGTTGAAATCACAAAGGACATTGCAAATGCTATTTATACAGGCGTGTCTACTGACACAGGGTGTTTTTGTTATACAAACACAACCGCACAGTCTCATCACATCGCTGCTGAGCTTATTGACCTCGGATGCGACATAGAGAAGATTAACCGCATTAACTTTGAGACTAAAACCAGAGCTAAGCTTAAGATGGAGCGTATGGTTTATGACACAATGGAGTTTTACTGCGGTGGCAAATGTGCGATTATTTATACTACAATTGCTATGCAGAAAGCTTTAGGTGCAGGCGACGACGAGATGGAGGGCTTAGCGTCTATTCCACGTCAGGTCGAAGGTGTCAAAATCGGTATCACCATGCGTGAAAAAGAAGACGGGACTTTCAAAGTTTCTGTACGTACAAATGACGGCGTGGATGCGTCGAAATTCTGCGCTCGTTTTGGCGGTGGTGGTCACGTTGCGGCTTCGGGTTGCTCGATTAAGGGCGACTTACAGAGCGCTAAGTATATGCTGATCAAAGCCGCAGAAGAGGTACTATGAACGGAATTATCATCATAGACAAAGAGCAGGATTTTACTTCTTTTGACGTAGTTGCAGTGGTACGACGAACACTTCACACGAAGAAAGTCGGTCACTGTGGTACGCTCGACCCTAATGCTACCGGTGTTCTGCCGGTTTTGGTCGGTAACGCGACAAAAGCGCAGGACATTATCCCGAATCACGATAAAAGTTACGTAGCAGATTTTAAATTCGGATATTCTTCCGACACCTTAGACGTGTGGGGAGAGGTAAAAGAGGAGAAAATCCCTTTTATTACTAAAGATATGCTCGAAAAAACAGTGAAAAACTTTGTCGGAGAACAGATGCAGGTACCGCCGATGTACTCGGCAATACAAAAAGACGGAGTGAGACTCTACGAGCTTGCTCGTCAGGGCATCGAAATCGAGCGTGAAGCGAGAAAAATCACAATTTACTCGTGTGAACTCTTAAGCTTTGACGAAGAAAAACAGGAAGGCAAAATCGCTGTTTCATGTTCAAAAGGCACGTATATCCGTAGCTTAATTGACGATATCGCAAAGAGCTTAAACGAATCTGCTGTGATGACAGCACTTACTCGTACATCTGCGTGTGGATTTACTTTAGATAACGCGATTTCGCTTGGTAAGCTTAAGGAAATAGCAGAAAGCGACGAGCTTTCAGCCTATATGCAGTCGCTCGAGAGCCTTTTTGTGACGTATCCTGAACTTATCGTTTCTGAAAAGCAGGCGCACAGATTCAGAAACGGTAACCCGCTCGACATAAACCGTACGCGTCTTCGTGATATAGAACATAACAACGGCGACGTTTATCGTGTAAAAAGTGAAGAGGGTGAGTTGCTCGCACTCGGAGTCGTAGATTTGGAAAAAGGCGTAATTAAAATTTACAAACATTTTGGCAATTAAAAAAGCTTCCGTGAAAACGGAAGCTTTCTTTTTTGTCTTATTTGTTTTATTCTTTTGTTTCGACTTTTTCGGATGTCAGGAAACGTATACTTCTCTCAGTTGCGTCTTTGCTGTTCTTGAAGTCGCCGCCTGCATTTCTGTAGTCAAACATAGTGGTGAAATGTGTGACATCGTCGTAGAGTGAGTCAAGGTAATTTCTGCAAAGTGCGTTAGTGATTTCGCAGAATGCTTTCATATCCTTGTTTTTTATTCCGCCTTTTTGAGCAGCTGCGCGGTGTAAAAGCTCGTAATGGTTTAGACACAGGTAGTCCTGCTTTTTAAAGAGCTCGCGGAATTCTTCGTCAACACCGAACTGCACAAAAACTGTAGACAGCAGGTGTTTTATATCTGCGTCGATTCTGTCGCAAACGTAGCACGAGTGACGAGCTTTGTGGATGTTATCAAGCTGACCCTTACTTGGTTTTGCACTTAAGTTTTTCGGTACCATATGTTCTTTAACATAGTCAAGTCGGGTCTGCATAAGCAACGCGTTTGACAGCTTCGGACCGGTTTTCATCATCATCTCGTAGTGCTTGTGACAAAAACCTTTCTCGTTTGTGATAACACGGATATTAGGCGCCATCATCGCAGAACCTGTGATATATTCGACGTACTGCGCCTGAACGCTTTCATACATTCGACAGATAGGACAACCATCGGTTTCTCTGAAAACGTCATTTATCGGTATAGTGCAGATATTTTCTTTCATAATATCAACTCCAACATTTAGCATAGAGCGAGACAAATAAATCAGAATCAGATTTTTGATGGATTTACTTGGCTCACTCTAAGACTAATTATAGCATATTATTACTCTTTGTGGTATAATGTTTTTATAAATATTTTGAGGACAGATGATTATGGGAAAAGTTTCATTTGAAAATATATATCCGTTTGATTTAGCTCAGACTCTTGATTGCGGGCAGAGCTTTCGATGGACAAAAAACGAAGACGGGTCTTTTACCGGAGTAGTTAAGGACAAGGTTGCCACCGCTTCATATTCTGACGGCACACTAACGATAGAGTGTAATGGAAAAGTGGACGAGACGCTGTGGCGCGAGTACTTTGATTTAGATTTAGATTACGCAAATATTAAAGACGATTTGTCAAAAATGCACCCTGTATTAGCACAAGCGTCTGTGTACGCAGGAGGTATACGTATTCTAAAACAAGACCCGTTTGAGGCTCTTATTACCTTTATTATTTCGCAGAACAACAACATCGAGAGAATAAAAGGTATAGTTTCTCGATTGTGCGAAAATTTTGGCGAGTGCATTGATGGCACGCACTATACTTTTCCGAGTGCCGAGAAATTAGCTTGTCTGAGTCCTGATGATTTAGCGCCTATTCGCGCGGGTTTTCGCAACAGATACATAGTAGATGCTGCACAGAAGGTTGCAAGTGGTGAGATAGATTTAGAAAAACTTTATGAAACGGACTACTTTGAAGCTCAGAAAGAGCTTATGAAAATCGTCGGTGTGGGTGTGAAAGTCGCCGATTGCGTTCTTCTTTACGGATTACATCGACTCGAGTCTTTTCCGCTCGATGTGTGGATGAAGCGTGCGCTATCTGTGCTTTTTGATGGATTTGACGGTAGTGAATTCGGTGAGTACGGAGGCATCGCACAGCAGTATATCTTCCACTATTCCCGTATGCACAAAGAGCTTTTTGATTAAGTTTTTGTACATAAAATCACCCCTTTTGCTAAAACTACTATCGGGGTGATAGTATGGATGACGAAAAATTGCTTAATATGATTTCCAAAAACGCTGAGATGGGTGTGGTAGGAATCGACGCAGTAAAAGACTATGCGACTTCCGACAAGTTCAAAAAAGAACTTATGAATCAGCGTGAGGAATACAACAAAATCTACAAAAGCGCTCACAATATGCTAAAAGAGCAAGGAAAATCTGTTGAACATCCGAACGCGATGGCGAAAGTTTCGACCGAGATGATGAGCAGAATGAAAACGCTCGTTGATCCGACCGATGCCAAAATCGCCGAAATGATGTTACAGGGAAGTGCGATGGGTGTCGCTAAGGTTATCCGTAACGCAAAAGACTATACAGGGTCTGATGAAGCTATAGTTGATTTAGCAAATAAACTTCAGCGCACGGAAGAACTCAATATCGAAAATATGAAGCGCTATTTGTAAAGAAAAGCCTGACGGGAAACTGTCAGGCTTTTTAGTATATCGCCAAAAAATGATTGAAAAACTAAAACGCTTGTGGTATAGTCATAGTACTTTTTAATTTAAGGCAGGTTCAGATAAATGAAAAAGTTTAATAAAAAAGCGTTTTTGGTCGCGCTCGTCGTGTCGCTCGTGCTTCTTGTTGTTGCAGTAGCGGCAACACTGTTGTTCGATTATTATAATGATACAATAAAATTTGATGCCTTAGGATTAGTGTTCGGTCACGCTATCGGTTTTGTTCTGCTTTTCTGTATTATTTACAGATACGAAGCGAAGGACAGCATAGATGACCCAGACAACATAGACCATAATATATACTAAAAAAGAAAAGCTCAGGCTAAAGTGCACTGCCCCAAATTGTGCGGACAATACAAAAACGCCCCTAATGGTAGAAAATATTAAAGTTTAAGCAACATGCTGACATCGCTTTTCGAACGGTGTCAGTTTTGTTTTTAGTTGAATTCTCTGATTGTTGTAAAAGTAG
>JAFOED010000021.1 GCA_017380355.1 Ruminococcus sp.
AAAGCCTGAAGAGTCAAAAGCTTACATCGTTGCTGACGGTGAAACAACTGGCATGGACGTATTCTTCTGCGAATAATTTTTAAATTAAACGCACTAAAGGCGAAGCAGTTTTTCTGCTTCGCCTTTTTGTTTTGCAAAAAACAAACGGCTTATCAAAGACAAGCCGTTTGTGATACATATTAATCTTCTCTTCTGCTTCTCAGCTCTGCTAAGATAGCGTCGATGTCGTCTGCAGTAGAATCAAAAGAAGTTTCAAAATCATCTTCGTAGTGAGGTTCTTCGAATGCCACGTCTTCATCAAAACTAGCAGGCACATCAAAATCGTGTTCTTCAATCATAACTTCTGCAGGGGTCTTATCTTCTACAACTTTCGTAGGGACACGCTTTGGAACACGTCTGATAGTCGGTTGAGTTTCAGTGTCTTCCTTATCGCCTTTTTTAGTTCTTATCATATCACCAAGAGTAAGTCCGATATATCCGCACAGGAAATAGCACACAAGAAAGATAATACTATTAATAGGAGACACTGCGAAGTTACCGTAAATAAACATACTAGGCAGATAAAGTGCCGGAGCGATAAGAGCGAGAATTATATCGCTCTTCTTTTTTGTAGCGTAAAACATATTACACAAAAGTGCTGTAAGTGGGAACAACGCTATGTAAAAAAGCGTAGCTATAATACCCTCTTTGTTTCCTGTAAACACCAGAATAGTAGGTGAAACAAGATACACAATACCGATGATAATAATATATGGTAAAAATGCTTTAATCTTTTTTTCAAAGATATCTTCCATTTTATCTCCTCCTTTTTCTAGCTCACTTATTATACTCAATACTAGATTTAAAATCAAGGGCAAAAGATTTAATTTTTTATGAATGTGCGGTTGACTTATTTTTTTTCATAGTATAAAATTATATTATGAGTGCGTATGCACTAATTTCACTTAAAAAGGGGCGAGAATTAATGGACGCTGGAAGTACCACCGGCAACCCGCAGGGGCGAAGTACAACCGAAAACAGTACGTGGTCTTTTATTAGCGTCTGTTTTCACTTCTGACCCTTTTGGGCTGTCTTCTACTTCCGCCTAAATCAAATTAGGAGGATTATTTTATGGAAAGGAACACAGTCACTTTATTCGAGACGATTGTAACATTGCTCGAAAATAAAAGGTATGCGACTTTAAGGGACATTCTCTCAACGATGAACCCTGTCGATATAGCCGGTGTATTTGAAGACATTCAGGACGAAAAAACTGCGGTACTCTTCAGACTTCTGCCTAAAGAACTTGCGGCTGAAGCTTTCGTCGAAATGGATGAAGACACTCAGGAATTGCTTATTCACGGCTTCTCCGACACCGAGCTCAAAGAAGTCATCGACGAACTGTATGTCGACGACGCGGTTGACATCATCGAAGAAATGCCTGCTAACGTCGTAAAACGTATTCTGCGTCAGGCTGACCCTGATGTCAGAAAGCAGATCAACGAAATCTTGAAATACCCAGAAGACTCTGCCGGTTCGATTATGACTACTGAGTTTGTAAAACTCAGACCAAAAATGACCGCAGAAGAAGCTATTAAGCGAATCCGTCGTACGGGTATTGACAAAGAAACAATCTACACCTGTTATGTCTCCGACGAATCATCAAAGCTCATCGGTATCGTCACTATCAAGAGCTTGCTTTTAGCTGAAGATGAAGACATCATCGAAGATATTATGGAAACAAACGTCATCTCGGTTAACACCCTGGATGACCAGGAAAACGTTGTACAGGTATTCAACAAATATAACTTCTTAGCCGTTCCTGTTGTCGATAAGGAAAACCGCTTAGTTGGTATCGTTACTGTCGACGACGCTATCGACGTAATGGAAGAAGAGGCTACTGAGGATATCCAGAAGGTTGCGGCTATCACTCCGACAACCGACAAGCCTTATGATAAATTAAGTGTAGGCGAGATTTTTAAGAGCCGTATTCCATGGCTTTTAATCCTCATGGTATCTGCGACATTCACTACTATGATTATCAACGGCTTTGAAGAGAGCCTCGCTGCATCCATCGTGCTCACAGGATTCATCCCTATGCTGATGGGTACCGGCGGTAACTCAGGTTCACAGTCATCAGTTACTATCATCCGTTCACTCTCTCTGGGTGAAATTGAGTTTAAAGATATTTTCAGGGTTATCTTTAAAGAATCGAGAGTTTCTATGCTTTGCGGTGTTGTTTTAGGTGCAGCAAACTTCGTAAAGATGCTGTTAGTAGACAGACTTCTGCTCGGCTACGACGAAGTAACCATTATGGTTTCGTTAGTCGTATCACTCACCTTGCTTCTCACCGTAATTTGTGCGAAAATCGTCGGATGTACACTACCGATGCTGATTAAGAAAATCGGCTTTGACCCTGCAGTTGTAGCGTCACCGTTTATCACAACTATACTCGACGCACTCTCGCTGTTCATCTACTTTATGATTGCACAGCTCGTGCTCGGAATATAAAATATAAAATAAAGAGGCACCAGATACGGTGCCTCTTTTTTAGCGCAAAAGAAAAGGCAGTCAAACGACTGCCTTTTTTCTTACTTATTTTTTCTCAATGAGGTTACCCTCAGCATCATACTTGTATGAAATCTCGTTGCCTGCTTCGTCTGTTTTATAGATAACGTAGTACTTGATTTCGCCTGCGCCTGTGTACTCAGTCATCTTTGTACACTCTTTCTGTGAGCCGTACTCGTACTCTGTGTATGACTTAAGAGTATCGTCACCATTGTAACGGTAAACTCTGCTTTCAAGACCGATAGGATTGTACTCATATACAACGTAATTGTTTACTTCACCTTTTTCGTTAAGGTTTGAATACTTCTGAATACGATTATACTCATCATAAACGATTTCTGCGCTACCCTTAACCTTTTCATCTTTACCGTAGTAAATCTTCTTGGTCTCGTTGCCGTTTTCATCAAACTCGTACATAGTGTAGCCTAAGAGGTTACCCTTTGTATCGTATGATGCGTTCTTAATACAGTTGCCTTCGTCATCATAATCATTCTTGTAGTAACCTGTTGCGTGGCCGTCTTTGTCATAGCCATACGCTGTAAGGTCATCAGGAATACCATTTTTATCCTTATCCTTACTATCGCCACAACCAGCAAATAAAACTGCACAGGATAAAACAAGAATAACTGCTAATAATACAGATGTAAATCTTTTTAAGAAAGTTGCTTTAAGCATAATAATTCTCCTTTGTCTATATGTACATAATTGTACTTCAAATTAAATTATAACACCAAATATATTAGTGTCAACAACAAAATTGTAACCCTATATTAAGAAATGGAGCATTTATGAAGAGAATAACGGCAATAATACTTTCTGTAACAATGGCTTTTTGGGGGTCTTTTATGCTCACTTCTTGTGAAACAATAACACAAAATTACACGCTGAATTTCGTCACTACTCCGATGAAAAGTTCAGATGACATCGCACACGTCCCGTACAACATATCATTCGACGAAAGTATTTTTTCGTCCTCTCCGAGTGAGTTTTCTCCCACTCTTGCGAAAACCGCTATGGTACTGTCATCTGGTGCGTACGACAGCGACTTTACTCAGCTTAATCTCGACGCGCTCGGATTTACTCACAAAGCAAAGTTTAATTACTCAAGCTCGTACGACCCACAGGCTGTCGGTATATCAATAGCAAAAAGAGAGATAGCAAACACCACTATAGTCGCAATAGTGCTCCGTGGAACATACAAAAAAGAATGGCATTCAAATTTCGATATAGGTCGCAATATAAACGAAACAAACATCCACGAAGGTTTTTTTAAAGCCAGCAACTTTGCACTCAAAAAGCTCTCGCAGTATATGTCAAACTATATGGTAAACGAAAACGAATGCAAATTCTTTGTGACTGGTCACTCACGCGCAGGAGCAGTAGCAAACCTTATGTCAAAAACGCTTATCGACACCTACACAGCAGACAAAGTCTACGCGTACACCTTTGCTTCTCCTAACACAACCACCGCTTTAAACGCCAACATAGAGCTTTACAGCGGAATTTTTAACTTTGTAAACCCTGATGACTTTATTTCATACGTCCCACTAAGTAACTGGGGATTTACTAAATACGGAACCACAATCGAGTTTTTCTCTAGCGAAGAAGAACGAAAAAACAAGCTATCAAGGGTAAACGAAAAATATAAAACCTATCGAAACAGAGAGCTGAAAACATCTGACAAAGAAACTCTCTCGCTGTTTTTAGACTCTGCGTACGAAATAGCTCCTACTGTTAAAGATTACTACGACACAAAATACGATGTACTGGGAATACAGATGAGTATGTACGACTATATGAATATGGTCGCACAGATTATTAACGAAGAAAACGTGATTTCAAACGGGCTTATCATCTTAGGCAGTGATGCAACGGTGTTTAAAGACATAAAAGATTTTCTGCTCATCGGCATGGATGATTTTTCGCGTACAACTACCCCTGATTTTGATAACTCACTCATCAGCTACACCCACAGTGCCGAAACATATCTTAGTTATCTGGAAGTGTATATTGAAGATATGTGATTGATTTTTTATCGTCAAAATAATATAATGAGAAAAAACGCTGTGAGGTAAAAATATGAAAATCGTTATTTTAGATGCACAGACTATCACAAAAGGTGATGTTTCTCTCTCCTCTCTCGAAAAATTCGGAGAGGTGGTTACATACAATCTGACAAAGCCCGAAGAAATCGAAGAGCGCATCAAAGACGCTAACGCGGTTATCTGCAACAAAACCGTACTCAACGAAAGTAATATGAAAAACGCAAAGGATTTAAAGTATATCGGTCTTTTTGCGACAGGTTATAACAACATCGATGTTGAGTACTGTAAAAAAGCCGGTATTACTGTCTGTAACGCAGGCTCATACTCCACAAACGCGGTAGCCCAGCACGTTTTTGCGCTTATTTTAGAGCATTACTCTAGTACAAGCAAGTATAACGCTTTTTGTCACAACGGCGGATGGCAAACAGCCGAGACTTTCTCCCCATTTGTTTTTCCGCTTAATGAACTATCGGGCAAAACAATCGGTATCGTCGGATTTGGTGCTATCGGTCAGGCAGTAGCTAAAATCGCTCTGGCTTTCAATATGAGAGTACTCGCCTACAACCGTTCATAAAAGAGTGCAGAAAACATAACTTTTGTTGACTTTGATACTCTGCTTAAAGAGAGTGACATAGTAACTGTTCACACACCATTAAACAGCGAGTCAGAAGCACTGTTTAACAAAGAAACTTTCTCAAAAATGAAGAAAGGCGCTTTCTTTGTAAACACAGCTCGTGGTGGCGTTATGGTTGAAAAAGACTTAATTGACGCTCTT
>JAFOED010000022.1 GCA_017380355.1 Ruminococcus sp.
CAAAAAGAAACCCCTTAAGGGGTAGCCTGAGATAGTAATGCGGTCGGCAAACTATTCAGTACCCCTTGAGGGGATATGCTTGTAAAATGCCCTTATAGGGCTTACTCAAGCCTCCGGCTTAGCCGGAGGTTCTGACTATATATTCCAGTGCATTACAGTTTTGCCGAAGATTTTTCTGATATCCTGCTCGAAAGCATTCGATATATCTGCATAGTTTTTTACTTCGACTACGTTACCCACAATGCGAGTGAGGTATCTGACAATCTCAGGGTGCTTTTTGTACAATTCGATTGTCTTCTCAAAGTCAGCTCTACCGCTTCTGCTGGTACCGAACATTCTGAGCCCTTTTTCTAATATCATACGGGTATTTACAGGAACAGGATACTCCGATACACCTAAGATAGCGATTGTACCCTCAGGGTGGATGTGCTTGATAATCTGTTCGATAGCGACAGGAGAGCCGTTTGAGCCGACACACTCGAAAGCGTGGTCAATTCTGAGTGTCTCAGGTACTTCTGTTGTGAGGTAAGTCTCGTCAGCAAAAGAAAAGTCATAGAGCTTTTCTCTGCTTATGCCGAACACGCAGACCTTAGTATCAGGCATCATCTTTTTAATAAAAAGTGATGTAATGAAAGCAAGGTTTCCGTCGCCCCACACGCCGATTGTGTTTCGTCTTTCGTGAGCGATATCCATAAAACGGGTGATAGCGTGCACGCTAACGCTGACTATTTCAGTGAAAGCTGCAACATCGAGGTTGATGTTATTAGGAAGTCTGACGAGTCGCTGTGGCGAAATCTCGACGAGCTCCTGCATAAAACCGTCTGAGGAACTAGCGCTGAATTTACTCGACTCTCTGTAGTTTTCAGCGATGATGTCGTCCTCCTGTGTTGGTATGTTAGGAATCATAACGACTTTATCGCCGACGTTGAATGTGCCACTCTTATCGTACACGACCTCGCCGACACCCTCGTGTATGAGTGCCATCGGAAGCTTCTGCTTTAAAACTTTAGCATCTCTGGTGCCCTGATAGTATCGCTGGTCAGCGTTACAAATCGAGAGGTGAGTAGGTCTGACTATGCAATTGTTAGAAAAGCTGATGTCCTCAAAGTCGATTTCGAATCTTCTAGGCGCACTCAGTCTGTAAATAGTATTAATCATTTTCCTCGTCCTCTAAGAGCGATTTTGCGATTTTCAGATCATACGGATAAGTGATTTTGATGTTGAATGTTTCACCGTTAACGAGGTGAACATCCTGACCTTTAATAACTAAAATCTTCGCAGCGTCGGTTAAGATGTCACGCTCATCGTCTGTGAGTGAGCGATAGATATCTCTAAGGTTTTTCGCTTTGAATGACTGCGGAGTCTGTCCCTGATACATATTGTTTCTGTTCGGAATAGAGCTGATAGTCTTACCGTTTACACTCTCAACAATAGTGTCAGTAGCAGGGATAACAGTATCGCACGCGCCGTACTTTTTAGCGGCGTCAATATTTTCTTTGATAATTCTGTGTGTGACAAACGGACGAACGCTATCGTGAGTCACAATTACAGTATCGTCATCGAGAGTGAAGTTTTCTTCGATGTAGTTTATTGAGTTCATAATGGTTTCGTTTCGTGTGTCGCCACCCTCGATAACCACAATTCTGTCACACTCGCCGATGTGTCGTGCGATGATTTTCTTTGTGTGTTCAATCCACACAGCAGGACTCAGCACGATGATTTTCTCAAAATCAGGGTGTGAGAGGAACTTTTCGATTGTATGAATGATGATAGGCTTGTCTTTGATAGTCAAAAACTGCTTTGGCTTGTCGGTGTGGCCCATACGGTTGCCCGTACCACCTGCAAGAATAACTGAAAATACCATAAAAATCTCCTTTTATTACAGTAATTCGCCTTTGTAGTTATAGTGTTTAACATCTGATTCGTCGACGCTATTAATCTCGTTGCCGATATCCAGACGATAGAAATCGTGTGAGCCTACTCGCTTACAAAGTGGAAGCATCTCCATAAAGTCGTCACCGTACCACTGTTTTAAGTAGTTGTCGCATCCAACAGGGATGTAAGTCGGTACATTTTCAAACTGAGTGATGGTGACATCATCAAACCACTTTTTAGGCATAACCCCACGCCACTTGTGGTCAGTAGCAGGAGGAAGCACAGTGCTCGTCTTTCTCTTTTCGTATCTGCGCAAAACCTTATCGTACCACTTGGAGTATGTGTCCATTGAGAAAATCCGAAGAATAGGCAAGAGGAGCTTTGAAAGCATATAGCTCTTGTCTTTTCGAGCACAGTTAATCCATCTTACGTTCATCAAGAGTCTCATTTTCATGAGAGTGTTAAAATGAAGTTTCTGGAAAAACGGCTTGTCGGAAGTTTTGTCAAATACGAAGATATCCATAAATATACCTTTTCGCATATCGAATTTGTCGGAATATTTAGTGGAAAAGTATGTATCTTTAATTGTAATTTTATCAAAAAAGTAGTGGTACCCGTCTTTATTAGTGTAGCTCTGGTACTCGTACTTTTGAGGTAGCTGTTCTATGCACGCTTTCTTAAAACGTTCGTAATCTTCTCTTAGCATCGCGATGTCGATGTCGTCATCCCATGGAATAAAACCCTTATGGCGTGCTGCGCCGAGCATAGTACCACCTGATAAAAAGTAGGTGATAGAGTTTTCGATACAGATTTTGTCTACAACTTTTAAGAGTTCTAATTCCTGCTCTCTGATATAGCTGATTTTACCATCGTAGATGGAGTCTAGCTTATCTGAGATTACGTCGTATGTATCAGGCAGAATACCGTCTAAAGCGTAAAGCATAGCGGTTTTACTGTCACACACACGAGTAAAGCCGAGAGAGTTAAGCTTACCGCAGTTTAGCACTCGGTAGCTCTTTTTGTTTTGATTTTCGCTGTTTATAAAGTTCAGTCTGATACCATATTCACACAGTGTCTCGTACACAAAGGACTTAACTTCAAATAGCGACAAAGCCTCTCCTGAGCAGTTGTAGATGTTACCGTGATTGCCGTTTACAGCAACTGTGAACACCGCGTTTATGGCGTCTGAAAAAGTCACAGCAGATATAACATCGAACGCGTCACCGCTATCTGCAGTAACACATTTTGTAGAAACAGCATCGTTTACGATAGCGCTGAAATTAAGTGCGTTGTCGCTACTATCTTCCATCAGGAAGTTGTCAAAACGGATTTCCTTGACATTCAGCTTGTCTTTATACAAAGAAAGTGCGTCCTCGATTTTTTCTAAGAAAGTGTTGCGAGAGATTTTGGACAGTTCAATTTCGCTGAGCGCTTTTACGTCCTCACGTTTAGATAGGGGAGGGATGATAACCAAAGCGATAAACTGTGCACCATCTGTTTTTGATGCATATTCGAGAGCTTTTGTCATATCTGTGAGCTTGTACGTGTCGTTTGTTCTTGCATCAAAACAGTACAAAAAGCACTGTTTTTTAACAGTGCTTGAAAGAGCATCAGCGTTTTCACTCTGATACACGGTGTATCCGTATTCAGTTGTATCGTTGAGACTTTTGAGAGTAGAGCAAATATAGTCGCATAGACAGTGTTTTCCGATAACGTTTACAACACTACCTTTTTTTAAGAAAAGGTTATGCGATTTGATATATTCACAAGACATAAAAATCTCGTTTTTTGAAAAATCGCTGTGCATAGTTCACCTCTGTGAAGAAGTTTAAATTCGATAAAAGAATTATTTCTTGATTTTATTAGCTTCGTAAACTTCGTAAGCTTCGTTTACATCGCCATCATAAAGCAGAGCGCCTTTTTTCATAAAGATGGCACGATTACACAGTTCTTTAACGCCTGCCTGATTGTGGCTTACGTAGAGTACTGTGACACCACTCTGGATGATTTCGGCAATTTTATCCTTACACTTTTTCTTGAATGATGCGTCGCCGACAGAAAGAGCCTCGTCGACAACGAGAATGTCAGGTTCAATATTGATGTTAATAGCAAAGCCAAGACGCAGTCTCATACCACTAGAATAAGTACGTACAGGCTGGTCGATGTAATCACCAAGCTGAGCGAAATCGATGATTTTCTCTTCGATAGTGCGGATATATGCGTCGTTAAGGCCTAAGATGTAGCCTTTTAAGTAGATGTTCTCTCTACCTGTCATCTCCATCGAGAAACCCGCAGTAAGCTCGAGTAAAGCCGCAACCTTACCCTGAACGAAAACTTCGCCTTCACTTGGGTGAGCAACACCTGTGATCATCTTTAAGATAGTGGATTTACCCGCGCCATTGTCGCCGATGATACCGATTGACTCGCCCGGATAAATATCAAAAGAAACGTTTTTTAACGCTTTATTTATTTTAGGATTCTTAGGTTTTCTGAATAACGCCTTGAATCTTTCCTGCTCGTTTTTATACAGGATGTATTCTTTGCTGACGTTTTTAAAAGAAATAATAGGATCTGCCATTTTGTTCTCCTTAAGCTAACTAACTCTTACAGTACGTCTGGTAAAGTTTTTCTGAGTCTGTTGTAGTTGTAGATACCAAGTACGAATACGATTAAAAACTCGACGCCGAAAATGATAAGTTCCAGCGGATATTCGTAGAACATTCTGTCATACAGAAAGGTGTTTCGGTATCCGTTTGCGAAGAAGTTTATAGGATTTAACAGCATAATGAACTCGAGAATCTCGCCGAGTGATTTGCCGAAAATTGTGATTTTTGACTCAATACCCATATCGTAGCTGTTGTAGATAATACCAGAAAGCCAGAAAATACCCGTCATAATGGATACAATCATATTCTCAAAGTCTCTGGAGAAGGCACTCATCGGCGCTGTCGACCACGAAAGAGCAAGGAAGAAAACGTACATCAGTGGGCAATAGAAGAAAAATTGCAGGTTGTACCAGCTGACACCATGTGTAATTCCTACGATGAGGTACATAATAGCAGCTAAAAAGAAATGAACGTAAAGTCGTGACATCGAAGTGTATGTCATAATGGTTGAAACAGGGAAGCTGACCTTTGTGACAAACTGGCGGTTCATTCTGATAGCTTTTGCACCCTGAGTGATGCCGTCGGACATAAAGAACCAAGGAACGAAACCTACGAGCAGGAAGATGAACTTACTGAAGAATAAGGTTCTTTCTCCGAATACTACCTCGACTCCATTACCGCCGCGCAGACCTACAGAAAAAGCAAACCAGTAAACGAACAGAGTGAAAGCAGGTTTAATAACAGCCCAGAAAGGACCGATAACTGCACCTTTATATGTCTTTAAAAGTTCGTTTTTCGCAAGCAAAAGAATCTGTTTGCCGAACCCCTTGTGTTCCTTAAAAATCTGGAACAAGTGAACTACCTCCCCAAGTGGCGTGTGGTCACAATTACTCACACTAACCCACAATACTAATATATATAATAACATTATATATTATTTTTCTAATTTGTCAATTTTTTGAACATCTTTGCAGTGATTAAAAAGCTTTTTTGATAAGTATTGACAAGCATCGTAAAAAAAGGCAAAAAAACAGGGCACAGGATTAACCTGTGCCCTTAATAAAGATTGATGTTATCTTAAAGAACTGCTTACGTCAACAAACTGCTTGCTACCTGTCTGGAATGCCTGATAAGCTGAGCTTATCTGTAAGTCGCTTGACTGTGTGCCTGAGCCGTTGTTGATAACAAACTTGCTGTACTGCTCGCCAAGAGTGTATGCGTATGCGTTCTTGCCGTTAATCTGACCGATTGATGTCATCTGCTCACCCGGCCATACTGTACCTGAAGAATCGTTCCAGTAGTGGATGAGTGCGTTGCCCCAGTTACCGTCATCGATTACGATGATTGTGCGTGGGTTAGAGAAATCGAAATCGCCTGATGTTGTTGGCTTTTCTGTTGGGTCGTCGTTACCATTGTATGGTGCCCATGATTTGCTGTTCTTGTTGTAGATGAAGTTGTTGCCCTGAACATCAAGGTCGTCTGTCTGGTCTCCACCTGCGCTGAAGATAATCTTGTTGTACTTTGCGTCAACTTCAATCTTGTAGATAGTGCCTGATACGTGATCCATCTTAACGCCAGGCCATGTCAATGGCTGTTCGCCCTGATCTTCCCAGTAGTAAGCGTGAGCGTCACACTGGTAACCCATATCTACGTATACTGTGTTCTTGTCAGCTACTGGTGGGAGTGTTGGCTCTTCTGAAGAAGGAGTCTCAGAAGATGGAGCTTCTGTAGGCTTTGTTGGAGCCTCTGTTGGTTTTGTAGGAGCCTCTGTTGGTTTTGTCGGCATTGTAGGTACCTCTGTAGGATCAGTATTGTCCTCTGATGGCTCTACTGTGCCGCCGATGTACTCGTCAATGCCGTATGGGTTGTCAAGTTTTGCAACGAAACGCTGGATAGCTGTTGCGTCTAAAACTGCGATAGCGCCGTCTTTGTCAACGTCACCAGCTGTCTTTGCGTTGCCTGTTAAGTTGATAACCTTAGCAACACACTGCTGAACTGTTGTAGCGTCTAAAACAGAAATCGTACCATCGAGGTTAGCGTCACCGAGCTTGAGTGTGCCTGGCTCTACAGGCTCTGTTGGCTTTGTTGGTGGCTCTGTTGGCTTTGTTGGTGGCTCTGTTGGCTTTGTTGGTGGCTCTGTTGGCTTTGTTGGTGGCTCTGTTGGCTTTGTAGGTGGCTCTGTTGGCTTTGTAGGTGGCTCTGTAGGAGCTGGCTTACCAACTTCAACCCACTTCTTAGCGCCGTTATCATAGTAAGCGTACTGTGTGAATGTAAGGTCGACTGTCTGTGTACCTGAACCGTTGTTGAAGATAACGTTTGTCATACCAGCTGGAACTTCG
>JAFOED010000023.1 GCA_017380355.1 Ruminococcus sp.
CTAAAAGCCACAAACCAAAGCGTGTTTTAGAGAAAACACGGCGCTTGTGCTCGTTATAAAACAGCAGAAAAACACCCCATAAAAAAAGTAAAATCAGGCCAACGTAAGCAGGAACCTGGATAAAAGAGACATTGCAAAAGAACAGACAGATTATGTAACACTTACGAAAAAGCGAAGTATCTGTCAGTATAGTTCTCAGCTTATCCATTTGGTTCACCCCTTTAAGCGACCTGATTAGTAATTTCGGATTTTTATAAAATAACCTGTTTTACGGTTTTGAACATAAGGTAAATATCGCGTTTAAATCCGAATCTTTCGATGTATTTTAAGTTGTATCTCATTTTTTGTGGTAAAATCTCGTTGATGTAAATATCATCAATCTGAGACGGGTCTGTTACCTCACCGATGATTCTGTCCTCATCCTTGTACTTAATGCTCGCAAAAGATGTAACACCTGCAGGCATAAGCAAAGTTGCGTACATTACAGGAGTATATCTGTCGACATACTTAGTAACTTCAGGACGTGTACCGACGATGCTCATTTTACCAGATAAAACGTGGAAAATCTGTGGCAATTCGTCAAAACGGATTTTTCGAAGAAGATGACCGACTTTAGTGATTCTGTCATCGTTTTCAGTAGTAAGCAATCCCTCTTTATCTGCTCCGACTTTCATAGTACGGAATTTAAGAATCATAAATTTCTTACCATAAGTAGTAACTCTCTCCTGTCTGTAAAAAACAGGTCCTTTGGAAGAAAACTTAACGAGCAGAGCAATAACAAGCATCGGAAACGCTAAAAAAACAATCATAATAAGCGCAAGTACAATATCGGAAATACGCTTAATAACAAGGCTCTTACGCTTTTTGTTGAGAATGTCGTAGTAGCGTTTTACTTCATCGTTTCTGAATTCTTCAGGGAGTTTATCAAAAGGTTTAAGAATCATTTTAACCTCACAAAACAAATAGAAAATTCAAAATTGAAGATATTATACACCCAACTAAGTATTTTTTCAATACTTACGATAATTTTGAGGAATATCACGAATTTTGACAATATAATTACATTTTTGTCAGAATATTGTGGGTGTATTTTCTTGACTAATAGCGATTAAAAAGGTAAAATTACTATATACTAAAAAGGAGTGAAAATACTATGGCTAACGATTTTCAAGCAGATTTAATCACCCTGATTGATGACGAAAATGTAGAGCATACTTTTGAAATTCTCGACACATACGAAGACGAAAGAGGTCTTTTCTATGCCCTCTACCCTGTTTTCGATGCTGATAACCCTCTTCCTGAGGAATACTACATTATGGAAGTATTCGAAGAAGATGGCGAAGAACAGCTTGCTGAAGTTGAAGACGACGACCTCATCGACGAATTAGCTAAAATCTTCGAAGACAGATTCGAAAGACTCTTCTCTGACGAAGAAGAATAATCTCGCACTTTTCCTGCCTGATTCGCGAATCAGTGAAAATAACCCTACAACTTTTAAATCGGGAGTTTGACTCCGCAAGTGGTGTGCAGACCTCCCCTTACGGGACGAAGGGAGCCTGAAGCTTGTGGGAAGACACCCACCTGTCATATTCTGTGGGCAGGTTATGTTAAGCTGATACGGTCAGGCGGGATTCCTATTATACTTATACTTGGAGTTTGCTATGAAAATATCTGTTTTAGGATGCGGACGCTGGGGTAGCTGTATCGCGTGGTATTTAGATAAAATAGGCCACGACGTTATCTCCTGCGGTTTAGAAAACGCACCTGAGCTTATACAACTTAAAGCTACACATAAAAACGACTATCTTACATATCCGGAGTCTATAGAAGTAACATCCGACCTTGAGCATGCAGTTGAGCACGCTGAAATTATCGTAATCTCGATTTCTTCTCAGTATCTGCGTTCATATATGAATGATATCGCAAAATACCCACTTAAAGGTAAAACCATTGTACTATGTATGAAAGGCGTAGAAGTCGAAACCGGATGCAGACTCACTGAAGTTGTAAACGACTTTGTTAATAAAGATGAAACACCTGTTGCAGTATGGGTTGGTCCGGGACATCCTCAGGATTACGTAAAAGGTATCCCTAACTGTATGGTTATCGACTCTGATAATAATGAAGTAAAACACAAACTCGTCGATGAATTTTCATCCGAGCTTATTCGTTTTTACATCGGCACCGACCTTGTAGGCAGTGAAATCGGCGCTGCTGCGAAAAATGTTATTGGTATCGCTGCTGGTATGCTCGATGGTATCGGATACACATCTCTAAAAGGTGCTTTGATGGCTCGCAGCACAAGAGAAATCAGCCGACTCATCTGTGCTTTAGGTGGTAACGAGTTATCTGCATACGGCTTGTGCCACTTAGGAGACTACGAAGCAACCCTCTTCTCACCATGGAGTCACAACAGACGCTACGGAGAAGCATACGCTAAGGGAGATAAATTCGAAAAGCTCGCTGAAGGTGTTATGACTTCAAAAGCTCTCTATCTTTTGAGCAAAAAGTACAACGTAGATATGCCAATTACTACGGGTGTATACAATATTCTTTTTGAGAATAAAGATTTCAAATCCGAGCTTAATAAATTATTTGAACGTTCAGTTAAACATGAGTTTATGACATAAAAACAACACCGTGTGGAATCCACACGGTGTTTCTTTTTGCAATATTTACTATTAATACATACCGCCCATATCAGGAGCAGCAGCAACTGCTGGAGCAGGCTCCTTGATGTCAGCAACGAGTGACTCTGTTGTGAGCACCATAGAAGCAACTGACGCAGCGTGCTGTAACGCAGAACGAGTAACCTTTGTAGGATCTACGATACCTGCTTCAATCATATCTGTGTACTCTTCTGTAAGAGCATTAAAGCCGTAACCAACCTTGTTAGCTCTCTTGATGTTTTCAACGATAACAGAACCCTCTAAGCCCGCGTTTAAAGCAATCTGCTTGATTGGAGCTTCGAGAACCTTAAGAACAATCTGTACACCTGTCTTAACATCGCCAGTTACTGTAGGAAGTAAAGCTTCAACAGCAGAAGTAGCGTTTACAAGAGCAACACCGCCACCTGCAACAATACCTTCTTCAACAGCAGCTTTAGTAGCTGAAAGAGCATCTTCGATTCTAAGCTTCTTCTCTTTCATCTCGATTTCAGTAGCAGCACCAACCTTGATTACAGCTACACCACCTGCGAGTTTAGCAAGTCTTTCCTGAAGCTTTTCTCTGTCAAAATCAGATGTAGTTGTCTCAATCTGCTGACGAATCTGAGCAACACGATACTTAATCTGATTCTCGTCACCTGCACCGTCAACGATAATTGTGTCTTCCTTAGAAATCTTAACCTGACGTGCGCGGCCACACTGATCAATTGTAGCGTCCTTAAGTTCAAGTCCTAAATCAGATGTGATAACTGTACCGCCTGTAAGAATAGCGATATCCTGGAGCATTTCTTTTCTTCTATCACCAAAGCCAGGAGCTTTTACTGCAACAACTGTGAATGTACCTCTGAGTTTATTGAGTACGAGAGTTGTGAGAGCTTCACCCTCAACGTCTTCAGCAATAATAACTAACTTTCTGCCA
>JAFOED010000001.1 GCA_017380355.1 Ruminococcus sp.
GTCACCGAAAAGCTCTTCGTTGCACTCTTCGCAGTAGATAGCCCAGTCTTCTTCCATATTAGAGTCGGCATCGACAAAAACCTTTTTTGAGCAGTTGTCACATGTGAGCTCTTTTTTCTCCCCACAACCGCACAGTGAAAAAATTATTATAAGCAGTGCGAAAATCAAAGAAACTAATCGTTTATACATTATAGAAACCCCTTTCAAAATTATATTTTATATTATATCATCAATTTGTGACATTTCAACTATGAATTTGGTTTTTTTATTGACTAATTTGTAGGAATATGTCATAATTATAAAAAATTATTGTAGGTTCTTATGAAGAGAAATGGATTTTTATCATTTTTAGCTTCTCCGGGTGGAAGAGTAGTGATGACAGTAGTTTTTTGCGGTGATAATTTTCGGTATTATTATGCTGTGTATTAATGCGGAAATTGAAGCTGCTATATGGGTGATTGCAGCTGTTTGCGGATTTTTCGGTTGGCGTGCTCTTAATGCGATTACTCCTGATATGTTCCTTTTTATGAGTTGCGGTGCGTGGATTGTGTACTTTGTTATCAAGGGTGTTCTTTCCATAATCATCGGTATGTTTGTTGCACCATTCCAGATTGCAAAGATGATCGCTAACGCAATCAGCTCTATGGTTTGATTCTTAAAAAAAGAGCATATAATAACTACATAAAAGATTGAAAAGTTAACATTGTGCCTGTCTGCAGTAGCTTACAGCTTAATGAATTTTAAGCAGGGGTCAGCGAGTCGTTGTCCTGTGTGTTAAAAAAATCGGGTATAGCTTTTGCTATGCAAAAGCGCAGCCAAAAGTCGCTTCGGTGACATAAAAATCACTTTGTGATTAAAAATGTCACTTTCGCTTTATTTTGGTCATTTTGTGCTGTGGACGGGCGCATTTTGTTTTTGAGGTAGAGTATGTATATCGAAGATAACATTGTTAAATTTGAATATTGTGATATGAGTTTTCTAAAAAAATTCGGTGTGGATGTTGCTGCTGATATGTATCTCGACTTTAAAAGTGTGAACAAAATTCCGTTTATTTACGATACTTATCAGTTAGCTGATTTTTTTGGGATTCGAAGAACAAATCTTTTTAAGGTTACTAAAAACATCGACAAGTTTTATTATACAACTACGATAAAAAAGCGCAGTGGGGGAGTGCGAAAGCTCAATGTCCCTGATGATACGCTGAAATTTATGCAGCGCTGTATTCTTAAGCGTATTCTGAGCGAGTTTAAGGTGTCAAAATATGCGACAGCGTACAAAAAAGGTGCGACTCTGAAGGATAACGCCAGAGTTCACAGTGCCAAAAAATATATTTTAAAACTTGATTTAAAAGACTTTTTCGATAGTATTACTTTTATGCAGGTTTATGATGCTGCTTTTTCAACACGTTATTTTCCTAAGCAGATTGGAGTAATGCTGACTACACTTTGTACCAGACAAGACGTGCTTCCTCAGGGGACTCCAACGTCACCTGTGTTGTCTAATCTTGTGATGAAAAACTTCGATGACAGTTTTGGTGCGTGGTGTGAAGAGCGTGGCTTTTCGTATACTCGTTACTGCGATGATATCACCGTTTCTTCAGATAATGAGCTCAAAGGTGTCTACAGTAAATGTAAGTTTATGCTAACAAAAATGGGTTTTGAAATAAACGAGAAGAAAACGAGATTTCTAACAAATGGGTCACGTCAGACTGTTACTGGGCTTACTGTTAATTCGTCCGTAAAAGTGCCGTCGCCATATAAAAAGGAGCTGAGACAGGCGGTGTACTACACGCTGAAATTCACAGCTGCAGACGCATTAAAACGTGATAAAAACTTTGAGCGCAAGACTGATCTCCCGATTGATGAAGAAGCTCTGCGTTATCTGAATTGCCTCATAGGAAAAGTAGCCTATGTGTTGCAGATTGAAGAAGATAACGTGTATTTTAAATCAGCTTTAATCAAGCTTGTTAACCGCAAAGATGAGCTGGAGTTTAATATCAAGCGCGAAAATAATTATAATTTCTGAAAAGTAAAGCCCCACCCGAAATTAATCGGATGGGGCTTTTTTAACGATTATGGGTATGTTAATCGTCGATGTCTTTATCGTAAGAGAGGATTTTTCCTGTGTTTGAGTCGATGTCGTAGTCGTATTCGTAGTTGCCCTGTCTGAAGTCAACTTCGTATCGTAAAACACCGTCGTCGTAGTCAAGCTCTACATGAAGGAACTTGACTTCACTTTCTTTAAAACCTGCATGCTCCAAAGCAATTGATTTCGCTTTTTCTTCTGAGATTTTGGTGTCAGCAGTTTTTTCTGTTACAGCTTCTGTTGCTTGTGTTACAGCGTCTGTAGGGGCTTCTGTAGCATCGGCTGTTTCAGCTTGTGTGTTCTGGTCTGCAACAGCAGGATCGTTTTGATTACCCGTCTGTGTGACTGCAGAATTTGTGCAAGCAGCTAAAGAAAATACGAGTAAAAGGGAAAGCGTGAGCGCTGATAATCTTTTCATAAGGAAAACCTCCTTTGTTTGATTTAATATTTATTATAGTCAAAAGGTTTTATACCATTTGTTTGTTTTTAGTTTTACGTTTAGAAAAAATGGAGAAATCGCCCAACAAAAACGGACAGAATCTGCTTATAAACAAGTCGGCAAGTAAACACAGACCCATTGCAATAAGGGATACAGCTATAGCAGTTAAAATACCAGCTGCACTATTGTACTGACTAAGCCACACTTTCTGTGGTCCGACCGTCTGCAGTAGTACAACAGGGAACTTGTGCAAAGCTAAAATAGTGAGAGTGTGTCTGCCTACATATTCGATAGGTTTACAGCAAAAACTCATCGATAAAAAGCACACGCCGAAGCTTCCTGTGAATGAAGTTATCAGAAAAGCTGGTGTAGAAGAGAATCCGTCGCTCGAGTAATCAACAAGTGGTGTGAAGTACGCAATTGCTGCGGTTACTGTAAGCAGTAAAACTGAGATGATGAGTGCTGTGATTTTTCTCATCGGTTTTCTGTCTTCTGTTGTGAAAAACAAGAAGAATATTCGTCCTAGCGTGAAATAGAAAAGCATCTTAAGTGCGACGTTTAAATTAAGCGGAAGTCCGATGCCTACTACGTGGGTGTATACTAATCCGAGTCCGGCGATAACTACACTGCTGAGCAGAACTCTCAGCTGTTTTCCTTTGAACAGTTTATCGAGTAAATAGTACAGTAGTTTTGTAGCAAAAAGACACGGTAAAAACCACAGTGGCATATTGAATTTTAACGCTCCGCCTTTTGGACACGCATACAGAAGTATCAGTATGTTACGAGCAAAAGATGTGTTTGCGTTTACGGTGAGCTCTTGTGCAACGAATCCGCCCAGAACCGTAAAGGCTAAGATGCTGATGACTCCAAAGAAAAAGTACGGAACCATAAGTCGCAAGAAATCGTTTTTGATCCTTTTACTCAGGTTGTCGGTTTTGCACGTCATACCTGACAGCATAAAAAACGTTACGACGTGAAAAGAATACACGATTTTCTGTGCATCACCATTTCTGATTGTGTGTCCGAATACGACTAAGAAGATGGTTATAGCTTTCGCTATATCGATCCACGCTATTCGTTTGTTTGTCTGCACTTTCTCACCGCCTGTCTGTTTTTTAAAAATTATATCACAAAAACAAGGCGGTAACAAGATGCTAAAGGGAAGGGGAACAAGGTTTATTTACCCATCATGATTTCAGAGATAATATCTAAAACTTTCTGGTGGCAACCGCCACAACCTGTGGAACAATGTGTTACTTTCTGAACATCTTCAAAAGCTGTCAGAACATCGTCTAATTTATTGTTATTATCTAAAGCGTTTGCGATGTCAGCGTAGCTAACCTGTTTGCAGTTACATACTGTATAGTTTAATTCCATAAATATACCTCCGAAATTTTATTACAGAAAAGGCGTATTGCATCGTTTTGCAATACGCCTTAAATTATACAAAGTCGATGCTTGTTAATCTTATGTATTGATTAACCGAAATATCTCTTGAGTAAGCCCTTGAAACCTGCACCGTGTCTAGCTTCGTCCTTAGCCATCTCGTGAACTGTGTCGTGGATAGCATCTAAACCTAAAGCCTTAGCTCTTGTAGCAAGGTCGAGTTTGCCCATGCAAGCGCCTGTCTCAGCGTCTACTCTGAGCTCTAAGTTCTTCTTTGTTGAGTCTGTTACAACTTCGCCTAAAAGCTCAGCAAATTTAGCTGCGTGCTCAGCTTCTTCCCACGCTGCCTTCTCCCAGTAAAGACCGATTTCAGGATAGCCTTCTCTGTGAGCAACTCTAGCCATTGCGAGATACATACCAACTTCAGAGCACTCGCCCTCAAAGTTTGCACGTAAGTCCATGATGATATCTTCTGGAGCGTCTTTAGCAACGCCTACTACGTGTTCACAAGCGAAGCCTGCGCCTTCGTCCATTTTGTTGAACTTATCAGCAGGAACCTTACATACCGGACAGTTTTCCGGTGCCATATCGCCTTCGTGAACATAACCACATACTGAACATACCCATTTCATAATAAATAACCTCCAAAAATTTAGTTAATTGATTCGCAGCAGTCACGACATTCGCCGTGGAAAACTACGTTTTTTCTGTTGATAATAAAGCCGTTTCGAGAAAGTTCCTTTTCAAGAGGGGATTGCTCGCTACTGTGTAAATCAAACACCCTGTGGCACTTTTCACACACAAAGTGTGCGTGGTCGCTTGTGTCAGCGTCGATTCTTTCTTCGCCGTCGACGTTAGCGACAGTGATTATTCTGCCCTGCTCCTTAAAAAGAGCGATGTTACGATAAACAGTGCCAAGACTCAGATTCGGAATCTCTTCTTTTAACTGTTCGTACACCCAGGCTGCACTCGGATGTGACTTCGTGCTCGCAATCGTTTTAAAAATCGCTTCTCGTTTCGAACTGTAGTTGTGACCCATAACGGTCACCTCCTTTGAAAATCAGTAATCATTACTGTTTTCTGTAACTAATATAGCATACACCAAGTTATTTGTAAAGAGTTTTTTTGAATTTTTTTGGAAAATTTTTCATATAATCTATGTGCAGGACTATTTTCTGTAATATTTTTATTAGTTTTTGGAGGTTAATATGCCGAAAGTTTTTTTGAGTCCGTCGCTGCAGGAGTACAACCCGTTTGTGGGCGGAGGAAACGAAGAGTACTATATGAATCTACTCGCTGACGCGATGGAACCGTATTTGAGAGCTTCAGGGATAGAAGTTGAGCGAAACACTCCGTCGCAGACGCTCAGCCAGGCTATCGCACAGTCAAACAGTTCGGGTGCTGATTTGCATTTTGCGCTTCATTCAAATGCCGCAGGAGAGAGTAACGCAGGGAGTGTACGGGGTGCAGAGTTTTACTACTACCCGACGAGTAGTAACGGGGAGAGGTTCGCTAATATTCTAAAAGAGAATTATAATGAAGTGTATCCCGTGACAGACAGAATAAGCGCAATCCCGACTACCTCGCTTGCGGAAGTAAGACGAACATCATCACCTGCGGTGCTCGCAGAGGTCGCGTACCACGATAACGCACAGGATGCTCAGTTTATCAGGGATAATCTCGACGCAATAGCGAGAAACTTATCCAGAAGTATTGCGCAGTATTTTAACGTTCCGTTTGTTGAGCCTAACCCTTGAAATATGTAGAAATTTCTGTATAATACATATATAATGTATAAGAATATGAAAAAGAGGTATTACTATGTTAAAAACACCTGATATGAAAATTATCGAGAAAACAATAAATAATTTAAAGAGAAATAATATGCTGGGCTTCTACTGCGAGACAAAAGAAGAGGCGCTTGAGAAAGTGCTCGAGTTTATAAACGAGGGTGATACTGTCACAAACGGCGGTTCTGAAACATTAAAAGAAGTCGGCGTTATCGACGCTGTGAAAAATGGCAACTACAACTACGTAGACAGAAGTGCGGCGCAGTCGAAAGAAGAAGCGGAAGAGCTTATGCGTGAAGCGTACTTTGCTGACGTTTACTTAACCAGCTCAAACGCTGTTACACAGCACGGCGAGCTTTATAACGTTGACGGTAACTCAAACCGCGTTTCGGCTATCCTTTACGGTCCGAAGAGCGTTGTCGTTGTGTGCGGTTACAATAAGATTGTAAAGAACTTCGACGAGGCTGTTTACAGAGTTAAGACTAAGGCTGCACCTCCAAACACTCAGCGTCTGCACACAGGCGCGTACTGTGAAAAAGCTGGCGAGTGTCTGTCATGTGGTAGCGACGGCTCGTTTATGTGCGACGGTTGTCGAGGTGACGGAAGAATCTGCTGTAACTACGTAGTGTGTGCACAGCAGCGCCACAAAGAGAGAATCAAAGTTATCATCGTCGGCGAAAAACTCGGATATTGATTTACTATGTATGCAGTCCCTTTTTTGGGACTGCATAAACTTATCTAGACTGGTTATTAGAATTGTTCTTGTTCTGGTTAGAATTCTGGTTCTTGTTCTGGTTGTTAGAGTAATTCTTGTTCTGGTTTGAGTTCTGATTCTTGTTCTGGTTTGAGTTCTGGTTTTTGTTCTGATTGTTGCTCATTTTTCGCACCTCCCTTGTGGGTAGTATGTGCTTTATCAAAAGGATTATTCTTATGGAAATTTTTCTTGAAAAAATGAAAAAATTGCTGGGTGACGACTTTGACGCTTACTTAAAAAGTATGTCCGAGCCTAGCTTTAAAGGTATGAGGGTTAACACGCTCAAGGCTGATAGCGAGAGCGTGCGAGCACTGTTGCCGTTTAATACTGAGAAAACTCCGTTTTATAAACACGGATATTATGTAGACAACGAAGTGTCACACATCGGCACACATCCGCTTCACCACGCAGGTGCTATATATATGCAGGAGCCGTCAGCTATGTCGGCAGTAACGATGCTCAGAGTTGAAAAGGGCGATAAAGTGCTCGACCTTTGTGCTGCACCGGGGTCTAAGACTACGCAGATTGCGCAGGAGCTTCAGGGTAGCGGACTTTTGTGGAGCAACGAGATTGTGAGTAGCAGAGCGAACATCCTGCTACAAAACTTAGAACGCTGCGGAGTTAAAAACGCGGTTGTGTCAAACACTTCTCCTGAGGTGCTCTCAAAAGAGCTAGTCGGATATTTCGACAAGATTTTAGTCGACGCTCCGTGCTCGGGCGAAGGTATGTTTCGAAAAGACGAAAAAGCAAAGGAAGAGTGGAGCGCAGAGCACGTGCTCTCGTGTGCTAACCGTCAGCTTCATATTTTAAACAGCGCTAAAAATATGCTCAAAGCAGGTGGCGCTTTGGTTTACTCGACCTGCACGTTTTCGGTAGAAGAAAACGAGGGTGTTGTCACTAAGTTTTTAGAAGAAAATCCTGAGTTTGAGCTTGACAGTAGCGGCGAGAATTTCGGCAGAAATACGCTTACTCACTGTAAGAGAATATTCCCGATGGATGGCGGTGAGGGTCACTTTGCCGCACGCTTTGTGAAAAAATATGAGCCTGATACTGAAGCGCTCGCGACAAAGTCTAAAAATAAGAAAAAAGGTAACACAAAACCTGTATTCGAAAAAGCGGACAAGAGCGCGTACGCGTTTATAAACGAGATTTTCAGCAGTGATGAGTACGACGATCTCTACCTTGTTGGTAACAAAGTATATGCGTTAACTCAGGCGCTCAAAGAACTTATCGAAAGCGACATAGATTTAAAGAAACTAAGCGTTCGAAGAGTCGGGGTAGAGGTGTGCGAAAATAAAGGCAAACGCTACGAGCCACTTCACTATGCGTTCACCGCGTGTAGCAAAAACAGCGCAAAAAATGTAATAAACCTTGACTTAAACGACGAAAGAGTGTATAAATTTTTACATGGTGAAGAGATTAAAACAGACGAAAGCGTAAAGGGATACACTCTCGTGTGTGTTGAAAACATAACGCTCGGCTTCGGTAAGGCGAGCAACGGTAATCTTAAAAACAAGTACCCAAAGGGTTTGAGAAACAATGGATAATCTTACTAACATACTTACAATTAAAGATTTGCTCAATCGCCACGGGTTTAACTTTTCGAAGGCTCTGGGTCAGAACTTTCTTATAAATCCGTCGGTGTGTCCGAGAATGGCAGAGTACTGCGGTGCACAAAAGGGCGTCGGTGTAATCGAAATCGGTCCCGGCTTTGGTGTGCTGACTCACGAGCTGTGCAAGCTTGCTGATAAGGTAATAAGCATCGAGCTTGATAAACGCTTGATGCCGGTACTTTCGGAGACTATGGCGGAGCACGAAAACTTCAAGGTTATTAACGAAGACGTGCTGAAGGTAGATTTGCATAAACTTATAGAAGATGAATTTAAAGGGATGAGGGTAGTAGTGTGTGCAAATCTGCCGTACTACATCACATCTCCTGTTATTATGAAGTTGCTTGAGGACAAGCTTCCGATCGAGTCAATCACTGTTATGGTGCAGAAAGAAGCGGCACAGAGATTGTGCGCAAAAGTAGGCACAAGAGACAGCTCGGCTATCACTGTTGCGGTTAACTACTACAGCGAGCCGTCGCTACTCTTCCACGTTAGTTCAGGTTCGTTTATGCCTGCTCCGAAAGTCGATTCTGCTGTAATAAAACTTGATATCAGTCAAGAGCCGAGAGTTCAGTGTAAAGACGAAAAAACGTTATTTAAAGTTATAAAAGGCGCGTTTGCTCAGCGAAGAAAAACAGTTGTCAATTCTATTTCAAGTTCGCTTTCGCTTCCTAAAGCAGAGGTTGAGTCTGCACTCACACAAAACGGCATTGTGAGCACTGCCCGTGCTGAACAGTTAATGCTTTCGGATTTTGCGAAAATCGCAGACAGTATTTACGAGAGGAGAGTAAACGATGCTTAAAAAACTGATACTATTAAGCGCGTTGCTTTTTGTGTGTATCGTGATGATGTGCGTAGCGCTTTTTGCTGACGCCGAAGTTTTCGGAATGCTCAGCGGATACTTCTCGATTATATGCGTTGTGTTCTCGCTTATCGGCGTATTGATTATGGTGAAGAAAAATAAGTTTTGAATCGTAACTATCGTATATGAGTCGTCAACTAGAATCGCCTCCCTCTGACGAGGGAGGTGGATTTTTGCGTAACGAAAAGTCGGAGGGAGAGAATGTGAAATGAAAGAGTATAACAAGAAAAACATCCCTCTGGCAAAGAACTTGCGTAAGAATATGACGCGATGGGAGAAAAAGCTCTGGTATGATTTTTTGCGTACTTATCCTGTCAGGTTTCAAAGACAGAAAGCAATAGGAGAATACATTGCTGACTTTTATTGTGCAAAAGCAAAGTTGGTTATTGAGCTTGATGGTAGCGGACATTATACATCTGAACAAGAGAGAAAAGATAAAATCCGTACCGAAGAGCTAAAGAAAATGAATTTGAGTGTTTTACGGTTTACTAATTTGGAGATAGCTGAAAATTTCGATGGTGTGTGCGAATGTATAGATTTGGTTGTTAAGAAATCTCTCCCTCAGTCAGCTGCGCTGACAGCTCCCTCGTCAGAGGGAGCCTTGTAGGTGGTTGCTATCACATTGAAGCCTCCACTTGTCAGGGGAGGTGTCTACGGCTTGCCGTAGACGGAGGGGTAGTTTGGTAATAAAAATAAAGGTGAAATATGGAACAACGAAAGTTAATAGAGTTCTTGGGTTTGATAGAAAAGCTAAAATGCAACACACGTCATTCGTGGACATCTAGTGGCAGAAGAGAATCTGTTGCGGAGCATTCGTGGCGACTTGCGACTATGGCTATGCTTTGTAAAGATGAATATCCTACGCTTGATATAGACAAAGTAATCAAGATGTGTCTAATACACGATTTTGGAGAAGCTGTTACAGGTGATATTCCTGCGTTTTGTAAGAATGAAGAAAACGAAATGGAGGAACAAAGAGCTATAGAGTATCTTCTTTCAAAGCTACCTGAAAATATGGGTTGTGAGCTTAGAAATTTATTTGAAGAAATGAGCGCACTTGAAAGCGAAGAAGCGAAACTCTACAAAGCTCTTGATAATATTGAAGCTATAGTTTCGCACAATGAAGCGGATATATCAACGTGGATAGAAATGGAGTACGAAGAAAATCTCGTGTATGGTAAAGATAACTGTGAGTGGTCCGATTATACCAAAAAACTTAGAGAGATACTCAGAGAGCAAAGTGTTGAAAAAATAGAAAATAGCAAAAGAATTAAGGACTAGCGTTTTTCGCTAGTCCTTTTTTATGTTGGTGTAATTTGTATTTTGTTAACTTGCGTTTTTATGCAAAATCTTACATCTGCTCTGGGCAGGTGATAGAAAACATTGAGAGAACGTTGTTTATTACTGTCTTTACACAGATGCAAAGGGAGAGTCGAGCCTGAGTTAAAGACTCATTCTCGCCCTTAACACGACAAGCGTTGTAGAACTTGTGGAATAAGGTTGCGAGTGTTGTGACGTAACGTGTAATCTTTGTAGGGTCGTAGTCAGCAGCAGAAGAGATAATCTGTGACTCAAATGACGCGAGGTGGTGGATAAGCTCAAGCTCTTCAGGAGCTGTAAGGAGCATAAGCTCTTCGTCTGTGCAAGCTCTGTGTGTTACACCGTCTTTTTCGAGCGCCTTTAAGATAGAGCAGATACGAGCGTGTGCGTACTGAACGTAGTACACAGGGTTCTGGTTGTCCTGAGTAACCGCAAGTCCTAAATCGAAGTCCATCTGTGTGTTTGCTTCTCTTGTGTTAAAGAGGAAACGAACACTGTCAACAGGTACTTCGTCGAGCAGATCGGAAAGTCCGATTGCTTTACCTGTACGCTTGCTCATTTTTACTGCTTCGCCGTTTTTAACGAGCTTAACAAGCTGCATTAGAAGTACGTCGAGTTTCTCGCCGTTGCATCCGATTGCGTCCATAGCGTTCTGCATACGCATAACGTGGCCGTGGTGGTCAGCGCCCCATACGTCAATAAGAGTCTCGAAACCTCTGTCGAATTTATTCTTGTGGTAAGCGATGTCCGCTGTAAAATATGTCGGGTTGCCGTTCTGACGGATTAAAACGTCGTCTTTGAGTTCGAGGTTGTCGATGTATTCCTGAGTTTTGCCCTGTGAGAGGAGTTTCTGTGTACATACTTCTTTATTCTTGTACCACACAGCGCCTTCTTTTTCGTATGTCAGACCTTTATCTGTAAGGATGTCAACAACTTTCTTTACGTCGCCTGCATCGTGCAGAGTGCTCTCGAAGAACCACTTGTCGTATGTGATGCGATATTTAGCCATATCAGCCTGCATTTTGTCGATGTTCTTTGGAAGAGCGTAGTCTACTAAAACTTTCTTACGCTTCTCTGAACTTACGTTTACTAAAGCATCAGCGAATTCCTCAGCGTAAGCTTTAGCGTGGTCTATGATGTCGCCACCCTGATAGCCGTCTTCAGGGAACTCGACTGTCGGGTCGAAAATCTGGAGATAACGAGCCTCTAAAGAGCACGCGAATTTCTCAATCTGGTTACCTGCGTCGTTGACGTAGAACTCACGCCATACGTCAAAACCTGCTTTGTCCATAACAGCAGCTAAGCAATCGCCTAATGCACCGCCACGAGCGTTACCCATGTGCATAGGACCTGTAGGGTTAGCGGATACGAACTCAATCATAACCTTTTTGTTCTGACCGTAGTCGCTCTCGCCGTAGTGCTCGCCCTGTGTGAGCACTTCTTTCACTACTTCTGCGAAGTACTGCTTAGATAAGAAGAAGTTGATAAAACCAGGACCTGCTGTTTCAAAACGCTCAACTAAAGTGTCTGATAAATCGAGGTTTTCTGTGATTGCCTGTGCGATTTTAAACGGAGGTAAACGGAAAGCTTTTGCAGAAACCATCGCCGCGTTTGTAGCTAAATCGCCGTGGCTTCTGTCAGCAGGCTCTTCGATAACAAACTGTTCTATTTCTGCTTCGTTTAACTGTCCTTTTTCAATAGCTTTTCTGATAGCGTCTTCGATTGCTTTTCTTAAAGCTTTTTCTGTCTGTAAAGCTGTATTTGCCATAAATCTCTTACTCCTCTTTTTCCTTAACTGTAATGTGAAACTCGTTGTCTGAAACTAAGTCAGCAAAAAAGTCGAGTTGGTATTTTACTGTGATTTCTCCGCCGTTGCGTGATAGCTTGTTGTCAACACGCGACGTGTACACGCCCATCATAAGGTCACCCATAGGGGTGTGGTAGTGACACTGGTGTCTGACGCCTTTTTCTAAAATAAGACGACTCTGGTGTTCGCCGTAGCGGATGATTGTCACCTTGGAGTCACTCTCGATTTTCACTAAAGTGTCTGTCACAACACCCGGATTATCGTTGTCGTACTCCTTATATTTAATGTATCGGTGACCGTTTTTTTCTATATATTCACCGGTGGTGATTACTTCGATTTTATCTTTTTCTCCGTCGATTTCCTGAATTCCAACGACAGAAATAATGTAGTTTTCCTGCATAACAAGTCCTTAATATTCTTCAATGTTGATTCTCTTTGCACAGTTGTTCATATCTTTCGATAAGAAAAGCGATGCGATTTTCTCGAAGTTGTCGGGAGTGTCGCTGACAAAAAACTGTGCTACACCATCTTTACCCGAGTTGTTCGAAAGTCCGTTTTCCTGTAGCACCTTTTTGGTGTAAAGTGCGGTTTCCTTACCTGAGTCGATGAGAGTGACCCCTTCGCCCATAAAGTCGGAAATCGCGTCCTTTAAGATAGGGTAGTGGGTACAGCCCAGAATCACTGTGTCGACTTTAGCTTCTTTAAGAGGTGCCATATAGCGAGCAACTATGAGCTTTACTACCTCGTCGTTTCTGTCTATAAATCCGTTTTCAACCAAAGGCACGAAAAGCGGACAGTCCTGCTCGAAAACTTCAAAAGAAGGATTCTTCTCTTTGATTCTCTTTTTGTAGCTGTGTGAGTTTATCGTAGCGGTTGTACCGATGACACCGATTCTGCCATTTTTACTCTCGTTAAGAGCAGTAAAACACGTAGGCAGTACAACGCCGGTATAAGGTACACCCAAGACGCTCTCCAAATCAGGAGCAACCGACGAAACTGTACCGCACGCAGCGACGACCATTTTTACATTATTCTGTAAAAGAAAATTAGCGTCCTGCATAGCGTATCTTCGGATTGTCTCTCGGCTACGGTTACCGTATGGTACGCGACTTGTGTCGCCGAAGTATATTATGTTTTCATTAGGCATGGCTTTGAGCATTTCTTTGACAGCTGACAGTCCGCCTAGCCCTGAGTCAAAAACTCCGATAGCGTTTGTGTTCATAAGTAAAACCTCTTTAAAATATATAAAGACATAAATATACTTATATATAATAGCACATAGCGACTTTTGTTTCAAGTATTAAAACCTTTGACAATTGCTTAATTTCAATGTATAATTTGTAAAAGCTTATTAAAGGAATGATTTTTATGATAAAAAAGGCATTTAATATCGTATGCGATAAAGTCAACGCTGCTTTAGAGCCACAGGGCTTTAAAAAGGTTAAGGTTGACAGCACTAACGAGAACGAGATGGTTTCTCTTTTCACAGGTGAGAATGTTGCGTACTCTGTAGTATACTACATCGACAAGATGCACATGGTTATGCGTATGTGCTCTATGACAGACGAGGGTCCTGACAACGAGTGGAAAACTATGGCTACATGGATTTTCAACCCTGAGACCGACACAGAAAAGGAAGCTCAGTCTATCGGTAACGACTTTGCTGATACTATCGGCACAGCTAAAAACGTAAAGAGAGTTGCAAAAACTAAGAAAAAGAAGGGCGAGGACGGTAACTGTGACCCAGTTTTTCTTATGAAGCGTCTGGTTAAGATTTTCCCTGAGCTCAAAGATGAGATTAAGGCTGAAGAGGACACATACTATCCTTTCAGGGCTGTTACTTTCACACGTGAGTTCGTTGTACCAAAGGTTAACGCTCTGATGGAGAAGGGCGTAAGAGGTGACATCTCGAAGCTGATGGGTATTTTATCTGCTCAGTATGTTAAGGGCGACCCTGATGTGAGAGCTATCATCACAATCGTTATCTTAAACTCTATCGATAACAAACACACAGAGCTTATTTCCACTATGCTTTCAGAGGAGCTTTTAAAGGCGTACAAGAGCGCTCTCAAGTACAAAGGCAAGACAGTAAAGCCTGAAAAAGTTAAAAAATCAATACTCAGCACAGGAACACGCTTACAGTAATAGTCAAAAAGCTGTAATAAAGCGTTATTTTGAGTGATTTAGTCGGCACATTGACACAACTTTTGTCAGCGTGCCGATTTTTTACAAAATTATTTCAAAATCGCTTGACGGCTTGACTTTATTATGTTATACTTCTAAGTACCTCGAAAAAGGGGTCTATTTTTTTGCGCCCTTTTGAGGGAGGCTAAATTATTCCGAAAATACCGGGAGGTGCCGTTAAATGAGAGTAAAAATCACATTGGCCTGCACTGAGTGCAAACAGCGTAATTACAACACAATGAAAAACAAGAAAAACGATCCTGACAGGCTTGAGATGAACAAGTATTGCAGATTCTGCAAGAAACACACTCTGCACAAGGAAACAAAGTAATCGGAGGGAAAGAAAATGGCTGAAGCAAAAGCAAAGAAAAACATTTTTTCTAAGATTTTCTCGTTCTTCCGTGCTTGCATTGGCGAACTCAAGAAGATTACTTGGCCAACACCACTCGCTACTACAAAGAACTTCGGTATCGTTGTATTAGTTATTGTTGTTGCTACACTCTTCATCTTCGCACTTGATATGGGTCTTTTCAAGCTCTTAGAGCTCGTTATGGATCCAGGTTCATCAGTACTTTCATAATTGATTTTTAACTTCGCATCTTATTAAAAAGGAGCAGTAATTATCATGAGTGAAGCAAGATGGTATGTAGTCCATACCTATTCAGGATACGAAAACAAGGTTGCGTCTACTTTGATGACAACTGTTGAAAACCGCGGTCTTGAAGAAATGATTCAGGACGTTAAGGTTCCGACAGAAATCGTCACAGAAATCAAAGACGACGGATCCTCAAAAGAGGTTGAGCGCAAGCTCTTCCCTGGCTATGTTTTTGTCAAGATGGTTTACACTGACGAAACATGGTACGTTGTCCGCAATATCCGCGGTTGTACCGGTTTTGTTGGTCCTTCAAGTAAGCCTGTTCCTCTTTCAGAGACTGAGGTTTACCGTATGGGCGTTGAGACAAGAGTAGTCGAAGTTTCGTACAAAGTCGGCGATCAGGTTCGCATCATCGACGGTCCGCTTGAGGACTTCGTCGGTATTGTTGACGAACTCGACGTCGAGAAGAATTACGTTCGCGTAACGATCTCTATGTTCGGACGCGAGACCCCTGTTGAGCTTGAGCTCAATCAGGCAGAATCAATTGAAGAATAATAATCTTGGAATAATTAGCAATTCGCTTTTTATATGAGGGACAAGAGTCCCTTGTGGGAGGAGTAAATCTCCGCCATCTACCACGAATTTAGGAGGAATAAACAATGGCTCAGAAGGTAACTGGTTATATTAAGTTACAGATTCCTGCTGGTAAAGCTACACCAGCTCCACCTGTTGGTCCGGCTCTCGGTCAGCACGGTGTAAACATCGTTGCATTCACAAAGGAATTCAACGAACGTACAAAGAACGACGTAGGACTTATCATCCCAGTCGTAATCACAGTCTATGCAGACCGTTCTTTCACATTTATTACAAAGACACCACCTGCAGCAGTACTTATCAAGAAGGCTTGTAACATCGAGTCAGCATCTGGCGAACCAAACAAGAAGAAGGTTGCTAAGATTACTCGTGAGCAGTGCGCAAAAATCGCAGAGCAGAAGATGAAGGACTTAAATGCTGCATCTATCGAAACAGCAACATCTATGATCATGGGCACAGCTAGATCAATGGGTGTAGAAGTAGTCGACTAATAAATGTATCCGGGTGGGAGGAACTATCCGCTTAACCACCTACTAATGGAGGAAAAAAGATGAAACACGGTAAGAAATATGTTGATAGCGCTAAGCTTATCGACAGAGCTAAATTATATGATACAACAGAAGCTCTTGACACAGTTGTTAAGACAGCTACTGCTAAATTCGACGAGACAATCGAGCTCCACGTAAAGCTCGGTGTTGACTCACGTCACGCTGACCAGCAGGTTAGAGGTGCTATCGTACTTCCAAACGGTACAGGTAAAAACGTTAGAGTTCTTGCTATCTGCAAGGGCGAGAACGAGAACCTCGCTAAGGAAGCTGGCGCTGACTTCGTTGGTGCTGAGGACATGACACAGAAGATTCAGACAGAGGGTTGGATGGACTTTGACGTTCTCATCACAACTCCAGACTGCATGGGTCTTGTTGGTCGTCTTGGTAAAATCCTCGGTCCACGTGGCTTAATGCCAAACCCTAAGGCTGGTACTGTTACTCCAGATATCGCTAAGGCTGTTAAAGAAGCTAAGGCTGGTAAAATCGAGTACAGACTTGACAAAACAAACATCATCCACTGCCCAATCGGTAAGGCTTCATTCGGCACAGAGAAGCTCCAGGAGAACCTCGAGACTCTCATGGGTGCTATCGTAAAGGCTAAGCCTGCTGCTGCTAAGGGTCAGTACATCAAATCATGTGCTGTAACTTCAACAATGGGCCCAAGTGTTAGAATCAACCCTAACAAGTTCGGTTCTTAATTTCAGGTATTAATACTTTTATAGTATCAATATAATCGCTGTTCTAAAGACAGCAGGTGTCGCAGACATAATGGTTTATCCGCCTGCCGAGGAAGAAGCATTTTACATTCTCTTATTATGTAATTTCATGCCTCTCCCTCAAACGGAGAGGCTGCTTTTTTTAGAAACTGCGTAAAACATCATAATTTTACGGAGGTGAAATGAATTGCCAAGTGTAAAGGTTTTAGAAGAGAAGAAGGCTATAGTTGCTTCACTCGTTGAAAGACTTAACAATTCTGTAACTGGTGTTCTCGTAAGCTACAAGGGTATCAGCGTTGCTGATGATACAGCTCTCAGAAAAGAGCTCAGAGAAGCAGGCGTACAGTACACAGTAGTTAAGAACACACTTTTATCTCGTGCTTGCGAAGAGGCTAACCTCACAGGTCTCCAGACTACATTAGAGGGTACAACAGCTCTCGCTACTAGCGAAGATGACTATGCAGCTGCTGCTAGAATTCTCAACAACTATGCAAAGAAGAGCAAGACATTCGAGCTCAAGGGTGGTTACCTCGATGGCGAAGTAGTTGATATGGCTACTATCGAGAGAATCGCTAAGCTCCCAACAAGAGAGATTCTTCTTGCAAACGTTCTCGGTGCATTCCAGGCTCCTATCGCTTCTTTCGCAAGAGCTGTACAGGCTATTGTTGATAAGGGTGGCGTTGAGGCTTGTGAAAAGGCTGAGGAAGCACCAATTGAGGAGGCTGCTGCTGAAGCTGTTGCTGAAGCACCAGTTGAAGAGGCTGCTGTTGCAGCTGAGGCTCCTGCTGAAGAGCCTGCTGCTGAATAAGCGCGAATTTTCAGTACTATATTAACTTAAAAATTTACTAATTAACATTTTTTGGAGGTAATTAAAATGGCATCTGAGAAGATTACTGCTATTATTGAAGAATTAAAAGGCCTCACAGTTTTAGAGCTCGCTGATCTCGTACACGCTGTTGAGGAAGAGTTTGGTGTTTCTGCTGCTGCAGCTGTTGCTGTTGCTGCTCCTGCTGACGGTGGCGCTGCTGCTGCTGAGGAGAAGACAGAATTCGACGTTATCCTTGCATCTGCTGGTGCACAGAAGATCGCTGTTATCAAGGCTGTTAGAGAAGCTACAGGTCTTGGTCTTAAGGAAGCTAAGGCTCTCGTTGACGAGTGTCCAAAGCCAGTTAAGGAAGCTATCTCTAAGGAAGACGCTGAAGCTATCAAGGCTAAGCTTGAAGAGGCTGGCGCAACTGTTGAGATTAAGTAATTTAAACTTAACAAAGTACATCAAGAGCCACGGTGTTTCACCGTGGCTTTTCTTTTTGTGCAAATTCAACAAAATGAGTGATATTTCTTCACCGTATCCTCTTTGTGTATTTTTCTGCGTTTGTTTAATTCCCACAAAAATCAGAATTTTATTCTGTTCTTTTGACAATTGTTATATGGGGATTATTTATTGTATAATTTTTATAGAAGGTAGTTAACTCTCAATTTCTTAAGGAGACGAAGATTATGAAAAAAATACTTAGTGTTTTTATCGCGAGCGTTATAATTTTGTCTATTGTAGTAATGAGTGGCACCTCTGTTTTTGCACATAGTTCATCTCTGATAAGTGATTTTATACAAGAGAAGCTGGATGCTATGGATGACAACGACACAATAAGTTTATGGATATGGCTTTATAGTAAAATCGATATAAAAGCTATTGAAGAGCAGGCTCTTATCGAAATAGGTTTAGAAGGAGAGGAACCTGATACCTTACAAGAAATGGACGAGTTCAATAAAGCCCGAACACGACTTATTGCTGAATTTTACGAAGCTGAAAATCAAGCAGTGATCGATAAAATCGGTGTTGGTAAAGAAAATGTCATTCTGTGTAGTTCTTTAACGTCTTCTTTGATTTTAACTCTTACTAAAACCCAGGTGTACGAAGTTGCACAGATGGAAGAGGTTGCGTCTATCGATTATTATGATACTACTGTATGGGATCCGCCTATAGGTGGTGGTGATTCAGACGATCCTGATATTCCTGATTATCCACCTATACCTGAGGATCCTGAAGACGAGTATATAGAAATATTTGTTGATAGATACGGCTCACCGGATTTTGTGCTGGAATATGGCAAGAATTTTGAGTGTGAGAGTCCGTGGATTTTGTTTTTACCGGCGTCAAATCAGACTACCGATAACCTTAACCCTGACCCAGCGTATCAATACTATGTAAATGGTGATTATGTTATAAGCGCAGTAGATAAATTTGACCCGTTTAAAACTGAATATGTGGTATATAGTGTTGCAGATAACGAATTTATTGATTTAGCTGAAGCTGATTTTGATAAATTTGAAGGATTGAGAGACAGAGCGCTTAAGATTAACATTGTTAACTTAGTTGGCGATTTAGATGATGACGATGCGGTTACTGTCCTTGACGCTACAAAAACCCAGATGATTCTTGCAAAGATAGACAAACTGAAGAATTTCTACGTTGCTGATTTTAATAGAGATGATAAGTTGAGCGTTTTCGACGCGACTGCTATTCAGAAGGCAATTGCTAAAATAAGTGAATAAAACTAAATGATAAGCTCCTTGTGCGTATTTGTGCGTAGAGGGAGCTTTGTTTTTGTGTTTAGAGAGGGTAGTGGTAATTTGCTAACCAAAAATTCTCTCGTTTTTCAAAAAGTAGGGGTGAACAGTGTTCGCCCGAGGGAATTACCCTCTAATATTACACTCAAAAATAATTTTCATATTTTTTCGAAGAAGTTGCATAAAAGTATGCAACTTTTTCTGTTTTTTAAGGGTTAAGTGAAAGGGTTATTTTATTTAATTTCACGGAGGTCTGAAAATGAAAGATTATGGTTTTATTATGCTCGACAGAAGTATTATGAATTTCAGATGGTTTAAGGATATGAAGACCGGATGGCTGTTTATTCACCTGCTTTTGATGGCAAATTTCACTCAGGCTCAGTTTAAGTCTATCGACGTAAAAAGAGGTCAGCTTGTGACAAGTTTACATAACCTGATGCAACAAAGCGGTTTGAGTTATCAGGAAGTGAGAACAGCGCTTAACCACTTAAAATCAACAAAGGATATAACAGTTGAGTCAACCCCGAAATACACGATAATTACTGTAGAAAACTACGAAAACTTTGCTTGTGCAACAAATACTCTAACAATCAACCAACCAAGTAGCAACAAACAACTAACAAACAA